>JBNJEB010000006.1:0-34206 GCA_051745425.1 Bacillota bacterium | reverse complement strand
ACTTATATTTTTTTCTGATTTTAATCTATTTAAGGGACGTAATACTGAGTTATGTTCATATTTTGTTGTTATAACATGATCATTCTTATTTAGATAGCCTTTAATAACGAGATTTAAGGCATGGGTAATATTCTGGGTTAAGATTACTTCTTCTGGTGATCTCCCCCCAAAGAAATTGCCAATTAATTCCCTTGTTTCTAAAATTAATCTACTTGCAGAAAGGGAACTGGAATGGCCACCCCGGCCAGGGTTTGCTCCAACATTTTGCATAAAATAACAGATAGATTCTATAACGGCTTCTGGTTTCGGGTAGGAAGTTGCTGAATTATCCAAATAGATTGTATCCATAATTTATCTCTCCTTTATTTCCTTAAATTATAATTTTTATTATTTTATTTTATCACCTCAATTATATCTTTAAATAGACTCTAATTTCAAGTTTTTTTAGTAATGATATAAGAAAGTTTTATTTTTTATATCAAAAGGGTTTATTATTTAAAATATATATGCTATAATCATTTCGAAAGTTATAATAAAATATTCACATAATTTGGGGGGATACTATGAAACAGAGTAGAATAATAATTTTAACAGGTGTAGTAATCGGACTTTCAGGAGCTTTATTGATGTGGCTGGGGAATCCAGCGAATATGGGGATATGCCTGGCTTGCTTTTGGCGAGATATAGCCGGTGGTCTTGGCTTACATAGGGCTGGAGTTGTTCAAAATATCAGGTTAGAAATTGTAGGATTTATAATCGGAGCCTTTGTGATTGCAAATTTAGTTAAAGGGGAATATAAGGTACAGTCAGGTTCATCTCCTTTTACAAGATTTTTCTTAGGTGCGACTATGATGATTGGGGCCCTGGTATTTTTAGGCTGTCCCTGGAGAATGGTTTTAAGATTAAGCGGCGGAGACTGGACTGCTATTAGTGGTTTATTTGGGTTTATTGCTGGAGTTTATGTGGCAACTCAGTTTTTAAAGATGGGTTTTTCCTTAGGCAGGGCAAGTACAGAAAGGGATTCAAAGGGCTATTTATTTCCGGCGATAGCTGTTGGTCTGCTCTTACTCAGGATAATAAATCCAGAATTTATCTTTTTAAGTGAAACTGGTCCTGGATCTCAGTTTGCTCCCTTATGGATTACTCTGGTTATTGGCTTAATTATTGGTGGTTTAGCCCAGAGAAGCAGAATCTGTTCTGCAGGAGCTATCAGAGATATTATTTTAGTTAGGGATTTTGATTTATTTAAAGGGATGGTGGCTATTATAGTTGTTGCAACTGGTGCAAATATAGTTTTAGGTCAGTTTAATCCTGGTTTTACTGGTCAGGCTGTTGCCCATACTGATTATCTCTGGAATTTTCTTGGAATGTTTGTAGTCGGGATAGCAGCTATTATGTTAGGTGGCTGCCCTTTAAGACAGACAATTCTTGCCGGTGAAGGTAATATTGATTCGGTTATAGCTGTTTTTGGAATGATATTTGGGGCTGCAATCTCCCATAACTTCGGGCTTGCTGGCAGTCCAAATGGAGTTGCTTTTAATGGTAGAGTTGCTACCATTGGTTTAATAATTGCTCTCTTTATTTTTGCCTGGGTTAATATAACTTTAAACAATAAAGAGATAGCTACTAGAAGAAGGGAGGCTAATTTAAATGTCTAAAAAATTAATTGATACTTCTGGACTTTCCTGTCCTCAACCTGTATTATTAGTTAAACAGGCAGTAGAAGCAGGGGATAAAGATTTAGATATTATTGTTGATACTGAAGTTGCCAGAGAGAATGTTGGTAAATTCTTAAAGAAAGCCGGACTTGCTTATAAAGAAGAAAAAGATGGCTTACAGTATCATTTATTAACTGAGTAATTTATGCCAGGGAGGGATAGACCTTGAATTTATTATTTACATTTCCAACGACAAATGATGCAATGAGAGCAGAAAAACATTTGAAAGCTGAGGGGATAGATTGCCAGTTAAAACCGGTGCCCCGTAAGCTTAGCTCTTCTTGTGGTTATGCTCTGGCTGCTAAATTTGATAACATAAAGAGACCAGGAACTACTTTTTTAGATGAAGGGATTGAGTTAGAAGGTTGTTATCAAAATGAAAATGGCTATGAAGCTATTCCATGTGAATAATATTCTTTATTTGTGTATAATATACAAAATAAAGACTTTGTGAAAAAAGTGAATAGATAGGACCTGGTAACTGTTGGGTATGGAGCAGGTCCCTGGGGAAAAACAATAAAATTATGTATAATTATTAGAGTCAGCAGGAAATTTTTGCTGGCTTTATTTATCTTCTCAGAGTATTTTTGGAGTGTTTTGCAAACAGGTTTATTTATTTTTAGATAAGTATCTGATATAATTAGAATGGTATTTTATCAGGAAAGGACATGAGTAAGATGAAAGAAAAAATACTGCTCGTTGAAGATGAAGAAAAAGTAAGAAAGATAGTATCTTCTTATTTAGAAGATGCTGACTATGAAGTCGAGATAGCAAGTGATGGTGATACAGCCCTGGAGAAAGCACTGGCTGAGCCGCCTGATTTATTGATTTTAGATATAATGCTGCCTGGAATCGATGGCTGGGAGATAGCTGAAGAGGTTAGAAACTATTTTGATCTGCCTATTTTAATGTTGACTGCCAGATCTGATGAAGACGACCGGGTTAAGGGTTTTGAAAAGGGTGCAGATGATTATCTGGTTAAGCCTTTTAGTCCCAGAGAGCTTGTTGCCAGAGTGAAGGCGATTTTAAAACGGACAGGCAGATTGAAAAATGAAATTATTGAAATTCCTGGCCTGAATATTTCTATTAAGCCGGCAGCAGGCAAGGTTTTTCTTGATGGGGAAGATGCTGATTTGACTGGAACTGAGTTTAATATCTTTTATGAGTTTTATAAGAATAGAGGTCAGGTATTAAGCAGGGAACAGTTAGTTAACCGGGCTTTAGGTCTTGATTATACCGGGTTTGATAGGACTATTGATGTTCATATTAAGAATATTAGAAAGAAGCTGGGGCTGGCCAGAGATCAGTTAATTGAGACTGTTTATGGAATGGGCTACCGTTTTGAATTAGAAGATAGTCAGGATGATTAATTATGAATAGTTTGCGATTTAGAATCTTTATAGCGATAATTATATTGCTGATTATTGGCCTGGCAGCAATTACTTTATTATTTAACTTTGGCCTGGATAGGTATTTTTCTGATTATCAGATACAGGAAGAGGCTGCCAATATTAATAGATTGGAAAGGCAGTTAGTTGAAATTTATGAAGCTGATGGTGAAGACGCTGTTTATGATCATCTAGAACAGTTTGCCAGGATTAATCAACTTGAATATATTGCTGAACCTGGAGATAATCAGATGGACCATCAGGGTATGATGGGTAACAGGAGGATGAGCCAAGGTGGAGACAGGGGGATGATGCATTCCTTTGAAGAGGCTGATTTAAGCCAGGGTTATAATATAGTGATAAATGATACTGATTTTGGGGTTTTGCTCTGGCCTGAAAGGGATGGTCAGCCAGCTATTTATTCTGAAATAGCAGAACAGACAGCTAATTTCAGGAATGAAATCAATAGTTTTATACTTCCTCTGGGACTGGCAATGATCTTGGCCGGTGGCTTAATTAGTTACTGGTTGTCAAGAAAACTTGCCCTTCCTGTTAATAAACTTGCTGATGAAGTCAGTAAATTAGGTGAAGGTGATTATGAGATAGAGGTACCAGAACAGCTGACTGGTGAATTAAGGACACTGGCATTTGCTGTTAAAAGCCTTGCCGGGAGACTTAAATATCTTGAAAAGATCAGGCGGGAATCAGCTGCTGATTTCAGCCATGAATTAAGAACACCGCTCCATAATTTAAAGAGTACAGTCGAAGCTCTTGAAGATGGAATTTTACCAATGAATAAAGATAATCTTGCAAGTATTAATGAAGAAGTTGAGAGGATTACGGCTTTAACCGGACAGTTAACTGAATTAGTTGAGCTTGAAAAAAAATTGACTGATGTCAATATTGAAACTATAAATGGAAATAATTATTTCAGGGAATTACTTGCTACTTATATGAAGAAAGCTGAACATGAGAGGATTAAGTTTAATTATGAGATTTCTTCAGAACTTGAGAATATAAATATTGATAAACAGGCAGTTGAAATTATTTTAAATAATTTAATAACTAATGCCTTAAAATATACTGAAGAAGATGGCAGGGTTGATGTGAGAATTAAGCTTAAAGATAAATATCTAAAGATTGAAGTTGAAGATACTGGAATTGGGATACCAGATACTGAAAAAGAGTTGATCTTTGAGAGGTTTTATAGGACTGATCGGTCAAGATCTAGAGAGACCGGTGGCTCCGGGCTAGGCCTTGCAATTACAAGAGAAATTGTTGCCGCTTTAGGAGGCAATATAGCAGTAGAAAGTAATAGTAATGGGAGTAACTTTATAATTGAGCTTCCTCAATAATAGTTTTAAAGGATGGTTTTAATGGAGAGAATTCCTCGTAGAAATAAAATAATCGGTATTTTATTAATCTTATTTGTAGCAGTAAATTTTATTCCATCACAATATCTTATTAATGAACCTGGTCCAGCAATAAAACTAAGTGAGATAATAACTGTTGAAGATAGTTATAGAGAAGATGATTGGGGTGGCTTTTACCTTACTTCAGTCAGTCAGAGGAGGGCATCCTTCTGGGATGTGGCTATATTTTATTTATTTCCCTCTAAAAACAAGGAATTAATTCCTGTTGATTCAGCCATTCCTTCGGGGATGTCAGAAACAGAATATTTAGACCTGATGCATGAAATGATGGTTGAGAGTCAGTTATCTGCTCAGGCAGTTGCTTATAGAGAGCTTGGCTATGAGGTTGAGATGACAGGTGAAGGTGTTAAAGTTATTGACCTGGTTGAAGGAGGCCAGGCAGAAGATATTCTTAAACCTGATGATATTATTGTGAAGATAGACGATAAAAAAGTAGAACTTGCTTCAGAGGCAGTTGAATTAATAAAGTCTTATCCTATTGGAACTGAACTTGTCCTTGAGGTTAAAAGGGGAGATGATATTCAGGAGTTTGAAATTGTGACAGGAGAACATCCTGAAGAAGCCGGTCAGTCATCAATAGGTGTCTATATAACTACTGCAGACCTGGATTATGATATGCCTGAATTTGTCAGTTTTTCTTCAGAAAATATTGTAGGTCCTTCGGCAGGAGTGATGTTTTCTCTAGAAATATATAACCAATTAACTGAAGAAGACATTACTGAAGGCCAGAAATATGCCGGGACCGGAACAATTAATTATGAAGGAGAAATTGGTAGAGTTGGCGGGGAGCGTTTAAAGATCCTGGCTGCAAATAAAACTGAAATAAATAAATTTATCCTTCCTGAGGAACATGGAGTTAGTTTAGAAAATCTAAATTTTGAGATTGAGATAATCAAATCTTCTAACTTTGAAGATCTTTTAGATCGATTAGCCGCTCAGTAAAATCTCTATTGCCGGTTCTTGCTGTTTTATCAGGGATAAGCAGGGAATAAAGGTTACTGGCATTTAAGTCCAGGGATAATTGATATTTTAATTTATTTGAAGTATTAAAGTCCGGTATATTTAAATAATTTGCTGGTTGAATAATTATAGGGACTCTGGCCTTATCTGCTAGCTCTGATAAAATATTTTTTCCTTTTGATCCGATAGCCAGTACTCTTAGATAGGCTGGAGTTTCTAGTTTAAGTTTTCTATATTTACTTTTACTTAATCTCAATGAAGCCTGAATAACTGCCCGGCGGATTCGACTTTTGGGATAAGTTTTTGAAGTTAAGCTTTCAATTAGTTCTGAATAAGTATTAACTTTATTTCTTAAATCCAGGATAGAATTTGCTAGATTATGGCTAATTGCAGGGATATCTAATAATTCATTCTGGTCCAATCGTCTGATGTTAAATAGGCTATAACTCTTCCAGGTTTCTAAACTGGCTGGACCTTTGCCAGTTAAAATACTATTGATAAATATTTCTCGATTACATTCTGGAATATATTTAGTGGCAGTTTTTATTTTATTATTATAAACTAATTTTCTGATTGCAGTAGCGCTTGTAATATCTGTTTGCCCCGGGCTTTTATCATGATAATTGCTATCTTTTCTTTCAATAGTTTTGGCCTGGATTGGAAGGTTATATTTTTTAATAGCTTTTAAATATTCTATTGCTAAGATATTATTTGGTTTGCTAATAATCCTATAAGCATCTTCACCAAGTATTTCTCTGATTACTTCAGCTCTAGCCTGGGGGAAGGATAGTCCATTATTTAAGTTTGATTTTATCAGTTTTTTAAATTCTGATGATTCTGATACCAGGAGACTGGATATTTCTTCAAGAATCTTTAAATTGCCCTGTTCGCTGCCAAAGACAATTTTATTAACCAGACCGGTATAGGCTAGAGTTAGAACTGCACCTCGGGCAAAATATTCGGCGCTTCTTATGGCATAGGAGACAGGTAGTTCTAAAACCAGATCGACTCCTGCCTGAATCGCCATTTTAGATCTGATCCATTTATCAAGCAGGGCAGGTTCACCTCTCTGGGTGAAATTTCCACTCATAACTGCGATTGCTGGTTGACTATCAGTAATTATTTTAGATTGCTTTAAATGGTAATTATGGCCATTATGAAAAGGATTATATTCGACTATCAACCCTGTAGTTTGCATAATATCACCTATTTTCAAAAAAATTTGATAAGTTTTACTTTATAAATTTAGCAGGATTCTTTATATTTATGTTGAATTATGTGTATTGAAAGATTTTTCACTAAAATATTCAATTAACTTTATAATATCAAAGAATTTATTTTACAGCAAGGTAGGGGGGAATTTATGTCATTTTTAGATGAAATCAAAGAAAAGGCGTCAGCTTCAAAACGAACTATCGTTTTACCGGAAACGGAAGATAGTAGAATTTTAGAGGCTGCTGCAAAATTAGGTGCTGGTGAAATTGTAGACATTATATTACTAGGAAATGCTGAGAAGATTCTGGCTGATAGTAAAGAACTGGGAGTTGGGCTTGAAAACTGCAGGATAATTAATCCAATTGATGAAACAGATGAGAAAGAAGATTTAATTGATCTTTTTGTTGAATTAAGAAAGCATAAAGGTATAACCAGAGAAGCTGCTATAGAAATGGTTGAGAATCCATTATATTATGGTACTTTGATGGTTAAAGCTGAGCTGGCAGATGGGATGGTGGCAGGTGCTGCCAACCCAACAGGTAATGTTTTAAGACCATCCTTACAGATTATTAAAACTGCTCCTGGAATTAATTCAGTATCTGGAGCATTTGTGATGATTGTACCTGATAAAAGTTTTGGCCAGGATGGCAAGTTAATTATGGCTGATTGTGCTGTTAACCCAGAAGTTGATGCTGATACCCTGGGTGAAATAGCAGTTGCAAGTGCCAGAACAGCTAAAAAAATAGCAGGAATAGATCCAAAGGTTGCTATGTTATCATTTTCAACAAAGGGAAGTGCAAAACATAAGTTAGCGAAAAGGGTACAGCAGGCAACTAAAAAAGCCAAAGAACTGGCTCCAGACTTGCTTATAGATGGTGAGATGCAGACTGATGCTGCTTTAGTTCCGGAGGTTGCTGCAAGAAAAGCCCCAGAAAGCAAGGTTGCCGGTCAGGCTAATGTATTAGTATTTCCTAATTTAGAAGCTGGCAATATTGGTTATAAATTAGTGCAGAGGCTGGCTAAAGCTGAAGCTTTAGGGCCGATTATTCAGGGTCTGGATAAACCTGTTAATGACTTATCGAGAGGTTGTTCTGTTGAGGATGTAATAAATTTAACTGCAATTACTGCTCTACAAGCATAGTTTAATAGAAAAAATAAAAATAAATTAATAGGAGTGATTTTTTTAAAATGAAAATTTTAGTACTTAACAGTGGTAGTTCTTCAATTAAATATCAATTATTTAATATGGAAGATGAAAGTGTTCTGGCCAGAGGAATCGTTGAAAGAATTGGAATTGAGGACTCATTTTTAGAACATGAAGTTAATGGTGATGAAGTTGTTATAGAAGAAGATATTCCTAATCACAGTAAAGGTATTAGCCTGGTAGTTGATGCTCTTTTAGATGATAATCATGGTGTTTTAGGTAGTATGGATGAAATTAATGCTGTTGGCCATAGAGTTGTCCATGGTGGAGAGAAATTTGCTGATTCTGTCAAAATAACAGATGAAGTGGTTGAGCAAATGGAGGACGTTTCTGATCTTGCTCCGCTACATAACCCACCTAATATTGCTGGTATTAAAGTCTGTCAGGAGTTAATGCCTGATAAACCACAGGTCGGGGTTTTTGATACTGCTTTTCATCAGTCAATGCCAGCTGAAGCCTATACTTATGCCCTTCCATATGAGTATTATGAAAAATATGGGGTTAGAAGATATGGTTTTCACGGAACTTCACATAGATTTGTTGCTAAACAAGCTGCAGAAATGATGGATAAAGATTATAGTGATTCTAAAATAATTACCTGTCATTTAGGAAATGGCGCCAGTGTTGCAGCAGTTAAAAATGGTAAATCTATTGATACAAGCATGGGCTTAACTCCCCTGGAAGGCCTTGTCATGGGAACAAGATGTGGCGATATTGATCCAGCTATTGTACCTTTTTTACAGGAGAAAGAAGATCTCTCAAGTAAAGAAATAGATAATATCATGAATAAGGAGAGTGGCCTTTTAGGTATTTCTGGAGTTAGTAATGATTCTCGTGATATTCAAGAAGCTGCAGCTGAAGGTAACCAAAGAGCCCAATTAGCAGCAGATGTATTTAATTATAGAGTTAAGAAATATATCGGTGCTTACACAGCTGCAATGGGTGGTGTTGATGCCATAGTATTTACTGCCGGGATTGGCGAAAATGCTATAGAAATTAGAGAAGGAATTCTTGATGGCCTTGAATATTTAGGTTTTGAACTCGATGAAGAATCAAATAATTCAAGAGGTAAAGAGATTGAAATTTCTCAGCCTGGTTCTAAAACAAAAGTGTTTGTAATTCCTACAAATGAAGAATTAGTTATTGCCAGAGATACAGCAGAAATCTTAGCTGAATAGTTTTTCTTGACAACAGGGCTATTTGTGAGGTATAATAATTTTTGCTTGTAGTTTTGTTTAAGAATTTGAGCTTTATGGAGGGAATCCTTTTGATAATTGATCTGACAAAATATCAGGAGAAGGGCAGTTATACAAGTATAACTGGAGAATATCTTCCTGAAGATATAGATTATTTTCAGAGGGAGATTACAGTAGACGAGCCCCTTGATGTTAGAATTGATGTTTATGCTGATGAAGATGAATTTGTTTTTACTGGAAAGCTTAAAGGTGATTATCAATTAGCGTGTACTAGATGTCTTGATCAGTTTAATTATTCCTTTGAAATTGATATGGAATTTCTTATTGAGAAAAGCGAGATTGATGATCTAGCTCATGTTGATTTAAACGATAAGCTTAAAGAAAATTTAATTTTAACTATTCCAAGCAAAGCGGTATGTAGCCCTGATTGTAAAGGGATCTGCAGTCAATGTGGTCAAAATTTAAATATAGATACCTGCGACTGCGAGAAGGATGATATTGATCCAAGGTTAGAAAAATTAGGCGAATTATATGATAAGGAATGATTAATTAGGTTTTTGAAATAAAGGAGGTGTTTTTGTAATGGCAGTACCAAAGAAAAGAACTTCTAAATCCAGAAAGAGAAAGAGAAGAACTCACTGGAAGTTGAAGTCTCCAAATTTGATAGAATGCTCGAATTGTACAGCACAAATTCTTCCTCACCGGGTATGTCCTGAGTGTGGACATTACAAAGGTAAAGAAATCACCTCAAACTAATATTCGTTAGTTTAGACCTGCAGCTATTGCAGGTCTTTTTTCTTACCAATTTTTATCGATTTGCAAATTAAATTATTTGCATAAGGCCTTGATTTTATATATAATTATTAGAAGATAAGTAAAGTTTAATATTGTTGTATAATAATTATCTGGAGGTCTTATCATGATAATTGCAGTAGACGCTATGGGTGGCGATAATGCACCGGAAGCAGTTGTTAAAGGGGCTGTGAAAGCAGTTACTGATTTCGATGATATTACATTAAAACTTATAGGTAAAAAACAGGTTATATCAAATTATCTCCAGGGGGAAAGCTTTGATAGAGAGAGACTGGTGATAATAAATGCAGATGAAGAGATTACAATGGAAGATGCCCCTGCTAAAGCTATCAGGAGAAAAAAAGAAGCTTCCATCGTTGTTGCATCTGAACTTGTAAAGCAGGGAGAAGCGGAAGCTTTAATTGCTGCTGGAAGTACTGGAGCAGCAATGTCTGCAGGAGTCTTAAAGATTGGTAGATTAAAAGGTATTAAAAGACCAGCTATTTCAACATTATTTCCTACTGAAAAGAAGCCAACTTTGATTTTAGATGCAGGAGCAAATGCTAATGCAGAACCTGAATATTTACAACAGTTTGCTCTAATGGGTCAGATTTATGCAAAAAAGATACTTGATAGAATTAATCCAAAGATTGGTTTAATGAATGTTGGTGAAGAAAAGGGTAAAGGAAGTAAGTTAGCAAATGAAGCTTATGAATTGATTGCTAATGATTCAAGAATAAATAATTTTGTTGGTAATATTGAAGGCCGTGATATTTTTACTGGCGAATATGATGTGATTGTGACTGATGGTTTTACTGGTAATGTAATTTTAAAGACAACTGAAGGTTTAGCTGAATTTATGTTCTCATTATTAAAAGATGCCTTAACTTCAGATATCAAAAGTAAATTAGGCGCATTTTTAGTGAAAGATAATTTGAAAGCAATGAAAAATAAGGTTGATTATAGAGAATATGGCGGTGCTCCTTTATTAGGCCTTAATGAGATTGTAATAATTGGCCATGGGAGCTCAGATGCTACTGCTTTTTATAATGCTATTCGGGTTGCCCGTGATACTATTAAAGAGCAGGTAGTGGCAGAGATTGCATCTGAGATCGCCAGGGATGGTGAAAATTAATGAGTAAAAAAGCTGTAATAACCGGTGTAGGTAAATATTTACCGGAGAAAGTACTTACTAATTATGATTTAGAAGAGATTGTTGATACAAGTGATGAATGGATAAAACAGAGAACAGGAATTGAAAAGAGACATATAGCTGCAGATGATCAGCCGACTTCTGATTTAGCATTAAGGGCTGCAAAAGAAGCTTTAGCTAATGCAGGACTTTCAGGTGAAGATTTGGATTTAATAATTGTTGCAACTGTAACTCCTGATATGGCATTTCCTGCTACTGCCTGTATAATTCAGGATAAGTTAGGAGCTAAAAATGCTGCAGCCTTTGATCTAGAAGCTGGTTGTTCAGGATTTGTTTATGGATTAAGTGTTGGTTCTAAATTTATTGAAGCCGGCCAGTATGAAAATGTTTTGATTATTGGTGCTGAAACTTTATCTAAAATAATAAACTGGAAAGATAGAGGTACCTGTATTTTATTTGGTGATGGAGCTGGTGCTGCTGTTCTTCAGGCAGGTGAAGAAGGCGGAATTTTGGCCACTCATCTTGGTTCAGATGGCAGTGGTAGCAATACCCTTTATCAGGAAGCAGGCGGTTCATTAAAGCCGGCTTCTGAAGAGACAGTGGCTAAAAATATGCATACTATCTCTATGGAAGGGAATAAAGTCTTTAGATTTGCCGTTAAGAAAATGGGCTCAGCTTCTTTGAAAGTTTTAAATGAAGCCGGTTTAGAGCCTGAAGATGTTGACTTTTTTGTGCCTCATCAGGCAAATACAAGGATTATTTCTGCAGCTGCTAAAAGGTTAAAGCTAGATGAAGATAATGTTATAGTTAACTTACCGGAGTATGGAAACACCTCCAGTGCATCGGTTCCGATAGCACTGGCTGAAGCAGTTGAGAATAATCGTATAAAAGATGGCGATATTTTAGTTCTGGTTGCATTCGGAGCAGGTCTGACCTGGGCCAGCGCTGTTCTAGAATGGAAACAGGGAGGCTAAATTGATGAATAAATTTTTCAAAACTGAAATATGTGATATATTAGATATTAAGTATCCAATAATCCAGGGGGGAATGGCCTGGGTTGCTACTGGTGAGCTTGTTGGAGCCGTTTCTGAAGCAGGTGGTTTAGGTATTATTGGATCAGGCAATGCACCAGCAGATGTAGTTGAAAAAGAGATTGATAAGGTTAGAGATATAACTGATAAACCTTTTGGAGTTAATGTAATGTTATTATCTCCTTATGTAGATGAAGTAGTTGATTTAGTTGCCAGAAAAGAGGTCCCAGTTGTAACGACTGGTGCTGGCAATCCTGGCAAATATATTGATAGATTTCTTTCAGCCGGATGCAAAGTTATTCCTGTAGTTTCTTCATCTGCTCTTGCCAGAAGAATGGCCAGAATGAAGATTACAGCTGTTATTGCAGAGGGTAATGAAGCAGGAGGTCATATTGGAGACCTTACAACTATGACTTTAATTCCTCAAATAGTTGATTCTGTTGATATTCCTGTAATTGCAGCTGGTGGAATAGCTGATGGTCGAGGTTTGCTTGCCTCATTATTTTTAGGGGCTCAGGCTGTTCAACTAGGGACAAGGTTTGTCTGCGCCAGGGAATGTCAGGTAGCAGATGCCTATAAAAAGAGAATAATTAAGGCAAGAGATAGAGATGCTGTTGTTTCAGGGAGATCTACCGGGCATCCTGTCCGTTCCCTTAAAAATGCTTTAACTAGAAAGTTAGATAAATTAGAAGCTAAATCTGCTACTAAAGAAGAAATTGAAAAAATAGGAGAGGGAGCTTTAAGAGAAGCTGCCTGTGAAGGTAATATTGATGATGGAAGTGTTATGGCAGGTCAAATATCTGGTTTAATTAATGATATTTTAACTTCTGAAGAAATTATTAATAATATAATTAATGAAGCTGAAGATATGCTTCTCAATACATGTAAAAAAATGGAGGAGGATAAGTATGAGTAAGATTGGATTTATATTTCCAGGCCAGGGAGCTCAGGAAGTTGGCATGGGACAGGAACTTTATAATGAATATCCTGAAATTGCTGATTATTTTAATCGAGCCGAAAAAATATTGGATTTAGACTTAAAAAGAATCTGTTTTGAAGGACCTGAATTTGATTTGAATTTAACTGAAAATACTCAACCAGCACTATTTACTCTGAGTGCAGCAATAGATAATTATTTAAAGAACCAGGGAATAGTTCCAGATATGGTTGCTGGACATAGTTTAGGAGAATATTCAGCATTAACCTCTGCTGGGGCTATTGAGTTTGAAGAAAATTTAAATCTGGTTAGACAGAGAGGCCAGGCTATGGAAGAAGCATTACCAGCTGGTTTAGGAACTATGGCAGCTGTTATTGGACTGGATATTAATGAGATTGAAGATATTTGTTCCAAAGTTGTTGGTGTTTGTGAGATAGCCAATATTAATACTCCAAACCAGGTTGTTATTTCCGGTGAAAAAGAAGCAATTGCAACTGCAATTGAAAGATTGAGAAATGCAGGTGCCAAAAAGGTTGTTGAACTATCAGTAAGTGGTCCTTTCCATTCGAGTCTAATGGAACCGGCTGTTAATAGATTAAAAACTGTAATTGAAAAAGTTGAAATTACAAATGCTGAAATACCAATTGTAGTTAATGCTTCAGCTAAAAAAGTTGTTAAAAGTAATATAATAGAGGAAAATTTAATTGCTCAGTTGACCAGTTCTGTTCGCTGGGTTGAATCAATTAATTTAATGATAGAAGAAGGTGTCGATACCTTTGTAGAGGTTGGTTCTGGAAGAGTCTTAAAAGGTTTACTGAGAAGAATTGATCGTTCAGTGGACTGTTATTCTACCAGGAATATTAAAGACCTAGAAAAAGTTATCGGTGAATTATCGTGATAAATTTAAAAGGCAAGTCAGCTATTATAACTGGTAGTTCCCGGGGAATTGGAGCTGCTATAGCTTTTAAGCTGGCCAAATTTGGTTCAAATATAGTTATCAATCATTCTTCAAAAGGTAGTAAAGCAAAAGCTGATGAAGTTGCAGCATCAATTAGAAATAAATTTGACGTTGAAGTTGTTGTAATTCAGGCCGATGTATCTGATCAAGAAGCTGCAGAAAGTTTGATAAATCAGTCTTTGCAGAAATTTGAAACAATTGATATACTTGTTAATAATGCAGGGATTAATCGAGATGGACTTTTGATGAGGATGAAACTTGAAGAATGGCAGCAGGTTATGGATGTTAACCTGACAGGTATTTTTAATATATGTAATGCTGCAATTAGGCCAATGATGAAGGCCAGAACTGGTAAAATAATTAATATGAGTTCGATTGTTGGTATTTCTGGAAATGCCGGACAGACTAATTATTCAGCAAGTAAAGCTGGAATTATTGGTTTTACTAAATCTCTGGCTCAGGAAGTAGCCAGTAGGGGAATTACAGTAAATGCTGTTGCTCCTGGTTTGATTTCTACAGATATGACAGATGAAATGCCAGAAAAGGCATTAAATAAAATGAAAGAAAATATTCCTTTAAACCGTTCTGGTAATCCTGAAGAGATTGCTAATGTTGTAGCTTTTTTAGCTTCTGATTTATCCAGTTACATAACTGGAGAAGTTATTAAGGTTACAGGAGGTATGGGAATGTAATAATTAAATAGCTGATTACCATTTGAAAGGAGGTGAAATGTTATGGCAGACCTTTTTGAACGTGTTAGAAACTTAATCGTTGAAGAATTAGCTGTTGATCCTGATGAGGTTACTGTAGAAGCATCATTTATTGATGATCTTGGTGCTGACTCACTTGATGTTGTTGAATTAGTTATGGCATTAGAAGAGGAATTTGATATTGAAATTCCTGATGAAGATGCTGAAAAAATAGAAACAGTTCAGGATGCAATTGATTATTTAGAAGCAAATAATTAAATTATAAATTAATGGTCCCGTTGATTTATACGGGGCCATTTTCAAAGACTTAATATAAATATTCGCTTAAGCTTGATTGGGAGGTACAATTAAATGTCTAATAGAGTTGTTATAACAGGGGTAGGTATATTATCTACTCTGGGAGATTCAAAAGATGAATTTTGGTCAAATTTAATTGCAGGTAAGTCTGGTATCAGTAAGATTGAAGGAATAAAAGATATTGATGAATATCCTAGCAAGATAGCTGCTGAATTAAAAGAATTCAATGCCGAGAAATATATGTCAAGAAAAGATAGAAAGAGAATGGCACTTTTCACTCAGTATGCAATTTATACTGCTATGGAAGCTATTGCTGATGCTGATTTAGAGATCGATGATGAAATTGCTAATGAGACTGGTGTTATTGTTGGTTCTGGTATTGGTGGTCTAGAAGTAATGGAAGAACAGATTAAAAGACTTCATGATAGAGGTCCTAGCAGGGTTAGTCCTTTCTTTATTCCTATGATGATTTCTAATATGGGCTCAGGCCAGGTCTCAATTTATACAGGGGCTAAAGGTCCAAATAATAATACTGTAACTGCCTGTGCTTCTGGTACTCATGCAATTGGTGATGCCATGGAAATAATCAAAAGAGGCGATGCTAAGGTTATGATTGCTGGTGGTTCAGAAGCGTCTATAACACCATCTGCACTGGCAGGTTTTGGTTCGATGAAAGCATTGTCAACCAGAAATGATGAGCCTGAAAGAGCCAGCAGGCCTTTTGATAAAGAAAGAGATGGTTTTGTAATTGGTGAAGGTAGTGGAATGGTTGTTCTTGAAGATTTAGAACATGCGAAAGCTAGAGGTGCTAGAATTTACGGTGAAGTTCTTGGTTATGGCTTTAGCGGTGATGCACATCATATAACTCAACCGGCTCCTGAAGGAGAAGGTGCAGCTAGAGCTATGCAGATGGCAATTGATAAGGCTAAAATAGATTATAATGAGATGGGTTATATAAATGCCCATGGTACATCTACTCCATTTAATGATAAATTTGAGACTATGGCTATCAGAACTGTATTTAAAGAACATGCAGATAACTTAGCTGTTAGTTCTACTAAATCAATGACAGGACATTTATTAGGAGCAGCTGGTGGAATTGAATTAATTGCTTCATTGCTTTCAGTTTATAATAAAGAAGTTCCACCTACAATAAATTATGAAAATCCTGATGAAGACTGTGACCTTGATTATGTACCAGGAAAATCACGTAAAATTGAAGGCTTAAAATATTCTATGAGTAATTCATTTGGTTTTGGTGGACATAATGCATGTTTAGTTGTTGGTGAATATACTGAGTAAATTATTATAAGATAGGGTGAGTAAAATAATGGAAGATATTATGCTGAAAGCAGATATTTATCAATTAGAAAAGAAATTGAAAGTTGAATTTAATGATAAATCACTTCTGCTTAAAGCTGTAACACATAAATCCTTTCCAAATGAAAACCCTGATTTAGCAATAAATAATAATGAGAGGCTTGAGTTCCTTGGTGACTCGGTACTTGGCCTCTCAATTGCTACAAAAATATTTAAAGACTATGAAGAAATGCCTGAAGGTGGTCTTGCTAAAATGAGGGCTGTTTTGGTAAGTGCAGTTACCCTGGCAAGGAAAGCCAGAGATATTAATTTAAATAAGCATATTCTGCTCGGCCGGGGAGAAGAAATGACTGGTGGTAGAGACAGGGATTCTATTCTGGCAGATGCACTTGAAGCAATTTTTGGGGCAATTTATCTTGATCAGGGTTTTGAGAAAGCAAAATTATTTATTAGTGAATTCTTTAATGAAGATATTGAATTAGTAAAAGATGGTGAATATAATAAAGATTTTAAAACTGTTTTGCAGGAATATATTCAGCAAAATTCTGATTACAGACCTGAATATAAGATAATAGCAGAATTAGGTCCAGATCACAATAAAGAATTTAAAATGGAAGTTCTCCTTGATGGTGAAAGTTTAGGAAAAGGTAGTGGTTCTACAAAAAAAGGAGCAGAACAAAAAGCTGCTAGAAGTGCCTTGATAAATTTAGGTGAAATGAAAGAAAGAGATGGTGGTTAATTTATGCTTGCTATTAGAGGAGCTACTACAATAGTTAAGGATAATCCAGAGTCAATCAGAGAGGCTATTAAAGAATTAGTTAAAGCAATCTGGTCGAACAATGAAATAGATAAATCTGAAATAATAAGTATAACTTTTTCCACTACAGCTGATATTAGAAGTTATTATCCAGCAAAAGCTTTTAGAGATTTAGGTTATGATAAGATTCCATTATTTAGTTCTATGGAGCCTGAAATTGAAGGAAGTTTGAATAATACAATAAGAATTTTGATTTATTTAGAAAGGCCAAATAGCAGGGATGTTAAGCATGTTTATTTAAATGATGCTGCCAATTTAAGGCCTGATTTAGTAGATTAGTTTTTGGAAGGATGAAATATATGGCAGAGACTATAGCAATTGATGGTCCTTCAGGGGCTGGCAAGTCGACTGTAGCAAAAATTATTGCTACAAAATTAAATTTTAAATATATTGATACTGGTGCTATGTACAGGGCTGTAACTTATCTTGTTCTGGAAAGAGAAATTCATATAGAAGATGAAGAATCTATTATTCAGATAGCTGATAATATTTCTATAGATTTTTCAACTCCAGATAAAGATGGTAATGTTCTTGTTTTTGTGAATTCAAGGAACTTAACTGAAGAAATTCGTTCAGTTGAAGTTGATAATAATGTTTCTAAGGTTGCTTCGATTCCTGAAGTTAGGGAGGTTATGCTTCACAAACAAAGAGAATTGGCAGGCAATAATAGTGTTGTTATGGATGGTCGAGATATAGGGACTAGAGTACTACCTGATGCAGATTTAAAAATTTTTTTAACTGCAACACTTGAAGAAAGAGCTAAAAGAAGGTATTATGATTTAGTGGAGAAAGAAATTGATATAGATATAGCTGAAGTTAAAGAAAAAATTAAAATGAGAGATGAAAAAGATTCCAATAGAGAACATTCTCCATTAAAAGAGGCTGAAGACTCATATAAGATAATTTCTGATGATTTAGGTCCTGAAGAAGTGGCTGACAAAATTATATCTCTGCTGAAAGGTGGCGATTAATTTGGCTGACTTAATTTATAAGGCTACTAGAGGAATATTTAAGCTTTATGCCAGATTTATAATGAGAGTTGATATTAAAGGAATGGAAAATATTCCTGAATCAGGGCCATTAGTTGTTATGTCAAATCATATTTCTTTTCTGGACCCACCATTGATTGGTGCGATTATGCCCAGAAAAATTCATTATATGGCAAAAGCAGAGTTATTTAAGAATAGAGTTATTGGGGCTTTTTTGAAAAAGCTAGGAGCATTTCCTTTAAAAAGGGGAACTGGTGATAGTAGAGCTTTCCGGAAAGCTATCAAAATTTTAAGAAATAATGGAGTTTTAGGTATTTTTCCAGAAGGCACCCGCTATCCAGAAGGTTCTCCAGGTAAACCTCATTCTGGGTCAGTAATGATAGCAATAATGGCAAAGTCTCCAATTTTACCGATTGCTATAAAAAATATCAAGAGAAAGGGTAGACCAGAAGTTATAATAGGCGAGCCTTTAGTTTTAGAAGAATATTATGGTAAAAAGCTAAAAAAAGAGGAAAGAGAAGAAGTTGCAAATCAAGTTATGACCGAAATTATTTCTCTTTTAGATGAATAAAATTAGAAAAAATTCTGTTTTATGCAGGAATTATAGAATTAATAGAGAAAAGTATAAAAGGGCATGGTTGAGATTTGAAAGGGGGTGAAGGTTCTGGAGATAACGACTGCTGAAGAAGCCGGGTTTTGCTTTGGTGTTAAAAGAGCTATAGATATGGCTATGGAAGCAGTTCAAGATGAAAGTGATATCAAGGTCTACACTCTGGGACCGATTATTCATAATCCACAGGTTGTCGAAAAATTAGAAGAACTTGGAATTAGATCTGTGGAGGATCTGAGTGAAATTGATACTGGCGTAATAATTATTCGCTCCCATGGAGTTGAGCCCAAAACGATTGAAGAGGCTGAAAATAAAGGCTTGACAATCATAGATGCTACCTGCCCTTATGTTAAAAAGGCACAAAAGAATGCTCAACTTTTAATGGAAGAAGGTTACCAGACTCTTATTTATGGGGATCAGAATCATCCTGAAGTAAAAGGTATTCTAGGAGCTACTGATCATAAAGCATTAATTATTGAAGATAAAAGCGATCTTGATGAAATTGATCTGCAAAGCAGGGTTGGTATAGTGGCCCAGACTACTAAATCACCTGCATCTTTTAAAAAGCTAATTGGTTTATTGTTGGGAAGAGTTAAAGAATTAAAGATTTACAATACTATTTGTAATACAACTCAAGTAAGACAGTCAGGGGCAGAAAATCTGGCTGATGATGTTGAAATAATGTTTGTAATTGGTGGATTTAATAGCGCCAATACAAATAGATTAGCAGAAATTTGTTCAAATACAGGAACTCCAACATATCATATAGAAACTGCTAATGATATTGAATGGAGTTGGCTGGAAAATATAAAAAGAATAGGTATTACAGCCGGGGCATCGACCCCAGATTGGTTAATAAAGGAGGTCATTCAGGCAATGAGTGAAGAAAAAAAGGACTTAGAAATTGAAGAAAAAGAACAGGAAGAGATGGAAGAACTAGAAACTCAAGAAGAGAATGATGAGGTGATTGAAACAAAAGAAGAATCAGAAACTGAAGAGCCAGAAACTGAAGAGGCTAAAGCTGTTGAAACTGATGATGCTGATGAGGTTGAAGAAACTGAAGAAACTGAAGAAGAAGTTTTTCAATACAGCGATAATGATATAGCCAACCTTGAAAAAGGTCAGACAGTAGAAGGCACTGTAGTTGAAATAAATGATCAGGGTGTTTATGTTGATGTTAATTATAAAACTGATGGTTTTATTCCTCTCAGGGAATTGAGCAATAGTGATGTTTCTGATCCTCATGATGAAGTTTCTTTAGATGAAGAAATTAAAGTAGTTATCTTAACTCTTGAAGATGATGAGGGTAACATGATTCTTTCTAAGAAGAGAGCTGACCAGGAAGTAGCCTGGGATGAAATTGAAAAAATTCATGAAAATGATGAAATAATTGAAGCAGAAGTTAAAAAAGAAGTTAAAGGTGGTCTTGTCGCTGATGTTGGTTTAAGAGGCTTTATTCCTGCTTCACATGTTTCAATTGGTTATGTTGAAGATTTATCAGACTTTGTTGGTGAGACACTAAGATTAAAAGTTATTGAAGTTGATAGAAACAACAATAATGTTGTTTTATCAGCTAAGAAAGTTATGGAAGAAGAGAGAGCAGAGGAAAAAGAAGAGACTCTTGAAAAACTAGAAAAAGGTGAAGAAATTACAGGCAGGGTAACTAAACTTGTTGATTTTGGAGCTTTTGTAGATATCGGCGGAATAGAAGGTCTACTTCATATATCTGAAATGTCCTGGGGTAGAATAGACCATCCATCTTCAGTATTAGAAGAAGGCCAGGAGGTTAAAGTTAAAGTATTAGAAGTAGATAGAGAAAATGAGAGAATTTCTCTAGGGTATAAACAGTTACTTCCTGATCCATGGGAAGAGTTTGCCCGTAAACATTATGAAGGTGAAGTAATTGAAGGAAAAGTAACTAAAATTGTTGATTTTGGTGCTTTTATGGAAGTTGAAGAAGGAATTGAAGGTTTAATTCATATTTCACAACTTTCACATCGTCATGTTAAAACTGCTGATGAAGTGGTTTCTGTTGATGAAGAAAGAGAAGCAAAGATTATTAATATTGATCCTGAACAGAAGCGAGTTGGTTTAAGTATTAAAGAACTTGAAGAACCTGAAGAAAAAGAAAAAAGAACTTCTTCATCAAGTTCCAGCAGCAATAAAGAAAACAGCTCTTCTGATAGTCAGTCTGAAGAGTCTGAAGAAGATATGCCATCTGGAGCTACAATTGGCGAGAGACTAGGAGATCTAAAATCATTAATGGATGATGATGAGTAATTAATTAAAAGTTAATTTAAAAGTAATATGAAAGGGATCTGTCTTAATTAGGACAGATCCTTTTATTTTTTATTAATTGTTGCTTCAGTTTATTATATATGGTATTATCAGTTCATGGAGGTTAGATTATGGCTGAAATTGCATATATTAGACCAGATTCACCAGCAGATAAGGCTGGTTTGAAATCTGGTGATGATATAATTAGTATAAATAATGAAAAATTAAGAGATTATATTGATTATTTATTTTTATCTCTTAATGAAGAATTAAATATTAAATATAAAGATTCAAAAGATAATAAGATTAAAAATGTTAAAATAGAATTAATAAATGAAGATTCAGGTATAGGTTTTTCGGATATAGTGTTTGATGGTTTGAAAAACTGTAAAAACAAATGTATATTTTGTTTTGTTGATCAACAGCCTTCTGGAAGTAGAGAAACTCTGGTCAAAAAAGATGATGATTATCGATTTTCATTTTTACAGGGCAGTTTTATAACCTTAACTAACTTAAGCGAGTTGGAGTTTGAAAGAATAAAGCAAGAAAAATTATCTCCGTTATATATTTCTGTACATGCAACAGAACCTGAATTGAGAAAAAAATTAATGTGTAATCCGAGGGCAGGTAGGATTATAAGTGATTTACAAGAATTATCAAAAGCAGGTATTCATTTTCACTTACAGTTAGTTTTAATACCAGGTATTAATGATGGTAGTCATTTAGAGAAAAGTTTAGAAGATTTAACTGATCTTGGTGAAGCTGTAGAATCTATAGGTATAGTTCCAGTTGGGTTAACTGGTCATAGAGATAACTTACCTGATTTAAGCTCTTATGATAAAGAAGCTGCTATAAAGGTAATTGAGATTGTAAGTAGATGGCAGAATAAATTGTTAAATAATCAGGGGCATAATTATATTTATTTATCTGATGAGTTTTATCTAATAGCAGATGAAAAGATACCTGATCGTTATCATTATAATGAGTTTCCACAATTAGAAAATGGTATTGGCATGACCAGATTAGAACTTGATAATTATAAAGATATTAAAGAAAATTATTTTAACAAAGAGATATCAAAAAAAGAAAATTTTACAATAATTACTTCAGAATTAGGCTGGTTGGCTCTAGAAAATTTTTGGGAAGAAATTAGTGATTTGTCTAATAATATCAATATAGAAGTAATTAAAAGCCAATATTTAGGTGGCGGAGTTACAGTCACTGGTTTACTGGCTGCTGAAGATATAATCTATGGTTTGTCAGAAAAAAATAATAATGGGATTTTAATATTACCAGATATTATTTTTAACAATGATGGTTTAACTTTAGATGATTATAATATAGATGATTTAAAAAAATCTTTAGATTATGATAAAATATATAGGGCTAAAGATTTAAAAGAAATTTTGGAGGTGATCTATGATGGGACGACCGATTGTTGCGATAGTAGGTAGAGCAAATGTTGGTAAATCCACATTATTTAATAGATTTATTGGTAGAAGACAGGCAATTGTTGAAGGAACACCAAATCTGACTAGAGATAGAATATATGGAAATAGTTCCTGGCAGGGAAGAGAATTTGTTGTAGTTGATACTGGAGGGATTGAGCCAGGTTCAGATACAGGGATTAAATCTAAAGTTTTATTTCAAGCCAAACAGGCGATATCTGAATCGGATTTGATTTTATTTGTTGTTGACGATCGAACCGGTATGACTCCACAGGATCAGGAAATTGCTGAATTACTGAGGAGATCTAAAAAAGAGGTTATTGTTGTAGTTAATAAGGTTGATCAGTTTATAAAAGGAGAAGAACCCTGGGAATTCTTTTCACTTGGTTTTGAAGATGTTTTGCCTGTTTCAGCAGAACATGGTAAAAATATTGGAGATCTTTATGAAATAATAATTGAAAAATTACCTGAAGAGATTGAGAAAGAAAAAGATGAAGAGGATATTTTGGATATAGCAATTGTTGGTAAGCCTAATGTCGGTAAATCTTCATTAGTTAATTATCTAATAGGAAGTGAAAGAGTTTTAGTTAGTTCTAAACCTGGGACTACAAGGGATGCAATTGATACTATATTTGAGTTTAAAGATAGGAAATTTAATCTGATTGATACAGCAGGTTTAAGAAGGAAATCTAAAGTTGATTGGTCAGTTGAATATTACAGTAATTTAAGGGCTATTAATGCAATTGAAAGAGCAGATGTAGTTTTAATGATGATTGATGCAAATGAGGGTGTGACTGACCAGGATAAAAAAATAGTAGGTTATGTACATGATGCTGGTAAACCTGTTGTTTTAGCAGTTAATAAGTGGGATATGATTGAAAAAGATACCTATACAAGTCAGGAATATCGAGATGAAATTTATTATCAACTTAAATTTTTAAATTATGCTCCTGTTTCTTTTATTTCTGCTAAAACCGGACAAAGAGTTGAAGAAGTTCTGAATTTGATGGAATATGTATTTGACCAGGCTTCAATGAGAGTTAAGACCGGGTTGTTAAATGAAGTAATTCAAGAAGCAGTTGAACTAAGACAACCACCAGCATATAAAGGTAAAAGATTGAAAATTTATTATGCTACTCAAACTGCTGTGAGACCACCAACATTTATTGTTTTTGTTAATGATCCTGATTTAGTTCATTTTGCATATCAAAGATATCTTGATAATAGTTTAAGAGAAAACTTTGGTTTTATTGGTACTTCACTTGATATTAAGTTTAGAAAAAGAAATTAAGATGGAGTGATTTGATGGGATTTTTTATACTGATAGTACTTGCTTATCTAATTGGCTCAATACCAACTGGTTATTTATTTACTCGAGCCATTTTAAAAGTTGATATTAGAGATTATGGTAGCGGTAATGTTGGTGCTACAAATGTTGCCAGAAAATTAGGTTTTAAGATGGGAGCAGTAGTAGCTCTTATAGATATCTTTAAAGGATTTTTACCGGTAATGCTAGGTCGGAATATTTTATATGATAGTCCAGAGTATTTAATCTTTATTATTGGTTTTTTTGCTATTATTGGTCATGATTGGTCTATATTTTTAAAATTCGATGGTGGCAAAGGTGTTGCTACAACTTTTGGTGTTATTTTAGGTTTGAATTTCATAAGTTTTTTAATTTTAGCTATAATCTGGTTAAGCATTGCTTTTACTATTAAAATAGTATCTCTGGCTTCCATTATTGGAATTGGATCTTTACCTATTTCGATCTGGATTATAACAGGATCTGGCATTCAAACATTAATGGCATTTTTATTGTTTTTGTTTGTATTATATACCCATAGAGAAAATATAAAGAGGTTAATAAATGGAGAAGAAAAACCAATAAATTTAGGTTCTAACAATAAAAATTAATAGAGGTGTTATAATGAATAAAAAGATTGCAGTAATTGGTGGAGGTAGCTGGGGTACTGCTATTGCTGAAAACTTAACAAAAAATAATTTTAATGTATATTTATATGCAAAGAGAGCAGAACAGGTAAAAGAAATGATAAAGACAGGTAGGAATAAAGATTATTTCCCTGATTATAAATTGTCTGATCTTATTATTCCCACTAATGATCTTAAGGAAGCTGTATCTAATCGGGATATTGTTTTTATTTCAGTTCCGACCTCTGCAACCAGAGAAGTATCTAAAAAGTTAAAAAAATATATAAGTAAAGATGCAATAGTTGTTTCGACAGCAAAAGGAATAGATGAAGATAGCTTTTTAACAAATAGCGAAATGATATCTGAGGAATTAACAAATAAGATTGCAGTTTTATCAGGTCCGACTCATTCTGAAGAAGTAATTTTAGATAAACCATCAGCAGCAGTTGTTGCTTCTAAAGATATGGAATCTGCTAAAGCAGTCCAAAAAGTAATGAGCAATATAAGATTTAGGACATATACTAATCCTGATATTATAGGAGTAGAACTAGGTGGTGCAATCAAAAATATTATTGCTCTAGCTGCTGGAATTATTGATGGTCTTGATTATGGAGATAATTCAATTGCTGCTTTGATAACTAGAGGTTTGGCAGAAATCAGTCGATTTGGTGTTGAATTAGGTGCAAATAAAGCTACTTTTTCTGGTTTATCTGGACTGGGAGATCTGGTAGTTACCTGTACCAGCAAACACAGCAGAAATAGAAGTTTTGGATATAAAATTGGGCAGGGATTATCAGTTGATGAAGCTGAACTAGAGGTAGGTCAGGTTGTTGAAGGTATTAAAACAACAAGATCAGTTATTTTAGCTAAAAATGGTGGAAAAGTTAAGACTGAAATGCCAATAACTGAAGAAATTTATGAAGTTTTATTTGAAGAAAAAGATCCTTTGCAGGCTGTTGATGACTTAATGAATAGAGAAATTAAGACTGAAATTAGCTAATTTATTAAAATTTCAACAATTTAAATTAAATTTTTCTGTTTTTAAGCAGGAGTTTTATGATATATCAAGAATAAGAGTAAGTAAGAAATAATTTTTTGAGGAGGTGAGATAATGACTAAGACTGAATTAATCGATTTGGTTGCAGAAAAGACTGGTCATACAAAAAAGGATTGTAATGAGATAGTTAATACAACCTTTGATTCAATTATGGATTATTTAACTGAAGAGGCAGAAAAAAGTCAGGATACTAGAGATAATGTACAGATTATTGGTTTTGGAAGCTTTGAAGTTAAAGACCGTAAAGCCCGTCAGGGAAGAAATCCACAAAACCCTGAAGAAACTATTAAAATTCCTGCAAGAAAAGTACCTACTTTTAGAGCAGGTAAAACTTTCAAAGAGTCAGTAAAGAATCAATAAATCCTAGCAATTATATCTTGCACTAAATTTAGCAATACATATTGCTAAAAAAATTATAATATTTATTACAAAAAGAGGGGATAATATCCCCTCTTTTTTATTTGACTCCTTTGATTTTTGAGATTCCAGAAATATTTTTAATTCGTTCAATGTATTTTTCCATTTTAAATTTTCTTTTTAAACCATTTTGATTCATATAACGGGTCTTTCCAAATATATCTCTTTCCTGCCAGGCTCGATCATGTTTTCCGAAGCACCAGGCAA
Source organism: Bacillota bacterium (assembly GCA_051745425.1). GTDB lineage: Bacteria > Bacillota > Halanaerobiia > Halanaerobiales > Halarsenatibacteraceae > Halonatronomonas. Next base: position 8,143 of record JBNJEB010000006.1, on the reverse strand, counting down.
TCCCGGCATATGAGTTAGGGTCTCTACCATCAAGACTATATTTATTATTTAAATATAATGCAATATTAAATGCTGTTTCAGGATTTAATGACCATTCAAGTATTTTTTTGCCCCAGTACATTCTCATATAATTATGAATTTTCCCGGTATAAATCAGTTCTAATTGGGCTGTATTCCAGTAATAATCGTGGGTTTCAGCATTTTCAAATTCAGATTTTGAATAAATGTATTCTCTAGGATCAACAGCATGTATTTCTAAAGTTTCTTTTGCCCATTCAGGAAGTGCTTCTGGATAGCTGTCATATAATTTATTGTAATAAACAAAATTAAAGCTCAACTCTCTTCTAATAATTAATTGTTCAAGAAAATCTTCAATCTTTATATCTGAATTTAGTTCTGCTTCATCTTTAATAAATAATGCGATTTCTCTTGGAGAAATCTGGCCAAAGTGTAAATATGGACTTAAATTTGATTGGACATTTAAATCTGGATCATTGCTTTTCTCTTGATATTTTGTAAGTTTATTATTTACAAAGCTTTCTAACTTTGATTTTGCCTGTGAATAGCCACCAGTAAAACTCTTAATTTCAGGTAAATCATCTTTTAAATTTAATGAACTAAGAAATTTATCTTTATTATAAAAATATTCTGGTGTAATATGCTCAAGATCACTGTGATTATTTATTTCAGGAAGTTCCCAGACAAACAATTCTTCATTTTTATATTTATTTATTTTTTTTCGTATAGTATATGCTGCATATTCTTCTTTATTAGAAACTTTTTGAATTGGGACAACTGTATCTGTTGATATTTCAACTAAAGGTACTGTAATTATTTTTGATAGATTAACTCTCCAACTTCTTTGAGGTTTTAAATAACCTTTATCTGTAAATGTAATACTGGAATTATCAGACCATTTTTTTATGTTTTCTCTAAAATCACCTATTGTAATTATAAATCTGATTCCAGAGTTATTTAATTCTTCATGTATTTCTTTGATTCCTTCATACATAAATGAATAATGACGATAATTTGATTCAGGATAGTTGGAAATAAAATTAAAGATTATATATAATTTTTTATTTAAAAGATTAGCTACCCTGGCAGCTATTGATATAGCTCTATTATCTGATAATCTCTGACTGTTCTGCATCCAGTATAAAATGTAATCTTCTTTATTATTTATGTTTTTATCATTTAAAATACTATAATAATCTTTATTGATATCTATTTCATTAAAGATTTTTTCTATTTTCATAAGAATTCCTCCTAATTAGACTTGAAATATTTTTTAAATACGATATGATTATATCAAGAAATAAAAGATTTTCCAATTTGAATTTTTTTAATTAAATTAATCAGGGGGTTATAAAATGAAAGTAAAAAAAGAGATTTTAGATGCTTTAAATGACCAACTTAATGCCGAATTAGAATCAGCTTATATTTATCAGGCAATGGCTGCAATGTTTGAAGATGAAGGCTATACAGGTTTTGCTGCCTGGATGGATATGCAAGCTGTAGAAGAACAGGAACATGCTCGTAAGTTTTATGATTTTATAAATGAACGTGGTGGAAGAGTTAAGTTAGCTTCTATCTCTGAACCACCATTTGAGTGGGAATCTCCAAAGGCTGTATTTGAAGCTGCTCTAGAACATGAAGAGTATATTAGCGATAGAATTAATAAATTAGTTGCTTTAGCCAGAAAACATGATGACTATGCAACTGAAATTTTTCTTCAGTGGTTTGTTGATGAGCAGGTTGAAGAAGAAGATTCTGTAGGTGAAATTGTTGATAAGTTAGAAAAAGTTGGAGACAAGGGAACAGGTTTATATATGCTTGACAAAGAATTAGGTGCAAGAAAAGAGCATTAAGAATAATAAATATAATCAATTATTAAGCCAGGCCATCTATATGTGCCTGGCTTTACTTGATTAGAGTTGATATATCAGTTATAATTACTTATATACATATAAATAATTGGGGGTGATTATTCTGAAGATTTTAGAACTTTTTAAGAATTTATTTAAAAAATCTAAGAGTGATGACAAAAAAACTATTTCATTTAGAGTGAAATGCAATAAATGTAAAAATATAAATGAGATTAAGGTTTTAAAGACATATGATATAGCAAATGTATATGAGGATGATCAACCTGGAGATTATAGGTTAAATAAATATATAGTCTGCCCTGATTGTTATAATGAGATCCATTTAGAAATATTTTTTGATAAAAGATATCAAAAAGTTGCAAGTGAGTGCAATAGTGGAGAATTAGTTGAATAAAAATTATTGCCTGGGGGAGTTTTTATGATTTTGATTAATAATTTTGAAGAAATATATGGTTCAAATCATCATACTGAAGATATTAAAAATGGATATATTTTAATAGAAGGGGATAAGATAGAAAAAATAGGTAGTATTAATGATAGGGATTATGATATAATTAAGAAAAGAGAAGGAATTAATTTTATTGATGCTACTGATATGATTGTTTTGCCTGGGCTAATTAATACTCACACTCATGCTGGAATGAATCTTCTTCGAGGATATGCAGATGATTATAATTTGCAAACATGGTTAGAAGAAAAAATCTGGCCATTTGAAGGAAGAATGAATGAAGAAGATATTTACTGGGGCACAAAGTTAGCAATTATAGAAATGATAAAAAACGGAGTTACAACATTTAATGATATGTATTTTGCTACAGATAGAGTTGTAAGTGCTGTAAAAGAAAGTGGAATTAGGGCAGTATTAGGATATGGATTAATTGAAGATAATGATGGGGAGGAAGGTTTACAGGAGTCAATTAGATTAATAGAAATGTATGATGGTTATTTAAATGGCAGAATTAAAATAAATCTTGCACCACATGCTCCCTATACTTGCAGCAATGAATATTTAGAAGAAGTAATGAAAATTGCAGACAAATATAATAGTATTATTCATATTCATGTTGCTGAAACTGAAGTAGAAGTAAATGATATGATAGAAAAGATAGGCAAAACCCCTGTTGAATATCTTAAAGATTTAGGTTTATTTGATTTTCATACTCTGGCAGCCCATGGTGTTCATTTAAAAGATAATGATATTGAAATACTTGCTGAAAACAATGTTCATATTGCTCATAATCCAGCAAGTAATATGAAATTAGGGAGTGGAGTTATTCGTCTTAATGATCTGTTGAAGTCCGGGATTAATGTTAGTCTGGGAACAGATGGAGTTGCAAGTAATAATGGATTGGATTTAATTCATGATGCAAGGTTGGCTGCTTATTTACAGAAGGCTGTTAATAATGATCCAACAATTATAACTTTAGAAGAACTATTGAAAATGGTTACAATTAATGGTGCAAAGGCTTTAGGATTTAGCGATATTGGTTGCCTAGAAGAAGGAAAAAAAGCTGATATAACATTAATTAATACTGATAAAAATCCTGCCTATACACCTGATTATAATTCGCTTTCAAATATATTTTATGCAGGAAGCGGTAGAGATGTTGATACTGTAATAATTGATGGAGAAATTATTTTAGAAAATAGTAAATTAAATACCATAGATGAAGAAGAGGTTTATTCTGAAGTCTCTAATAGGATGCAAAGACTTTCAGAATAAGTTATTAATGAAAGGGGGCAGTAAAATGACCGATGTTGCCTGTTTAAAATGTGGAAATTTTGATGGAGAAATTGAAATACTTGGAATTGGTAAGTTTACCAAAGATATTGGAAGACTTAATGGGCTCGGTTTTGTTGCTTTTAAATGTCCCTGTTCAAGAGAAGTTCAATATCAAATTCTTGAATCTGATCATCCATTACTAAAAGGAGATGAAAAAAAATTACCAAAATCTTTTTCACAAGAGTTATCTTTAGATCCTAAGTTTAATACAAATCAGGTTATTGATTTTTATAATGAGTTAAAAGACATTGAAGATGTTAATTGTTTATTAACAAAATGCTATAATCCTTTAAAAGAGTCAGAAAGGGATTTTTTAAAAACGCCATTTTATCAGGAAAGTCAATTAATTAAATTGTTTAATTTAATTAATAAATCAAATAATGAAAGAGCTTTAATAGTTACTCTTGATAGATATAAAATTTTAAGAGCCTGGAAGTTATTGGGGCCAGGTACTGATTATGATTTATCACTCAATCCTAGAGATGTTTTTGAACAGGCCTTTAATATAGATGATAATTGTATGATATATGTAATTGATAATTTAGATATAAATATTAAAGCGCCTGAAAGAGAAGAAATTATGAAAGTTAATAGACTTAGACAGGCCGGGGCAATTTTGGGCATAAAATTTAAAGATAGATTACATGTTGATGGTAATCAGTTTTACAGTTTTAAGAAACTTAATCTTATTTAATGGGACTGATTAATATATGACAAATAAAAGAAAGATATTCTTGTTTTCTATTATAGGGGTAATTTTATTAATACTTGCTATTTTAGTAATAGGAAGTAGATTTTTTACCGATATTCTCTGGGTCAGTGAGTTAGGATATTTAAGCGCTTATTTGACCAGAATATTTTCTCAAGTCGGTATGAGAGTTGCAGTGGGTTTAATTGTCTTTTTGTTCTTCTATTTTAATTTAAGATATACTCGTAATGATTTAATGTATTTGATAAACATGTCAAATAACCAACAGGTAAGATCTATCTTTCCTGATAGAGAAGTGCCTATTTTAAAATGGCTGAATTTAAAAAGATTAAATTATATTTTTCTAGGTGTTTCTATTTTTATTGGTGTAATATTTTCTAATATTGGAGCTGATAACTGGGAAACTATATTAAAGTTTATTAATCAATCACCAACTGGCAATGTAGATCCTATTTTTGGTAGGGATGTTTCTTTTTATTTGTTTTCATTGCCGGTATTTGAATTATTTAGAGAAATAGCAGTTATTATAATTATATTTACAATTTTTGTTGTAGGGGTAATTTATTTATTATCATCAGGTATTAATTCAATTGATATAAATAATTTGCAATTTAAATTATCAAAGAGTGCGAAAAATCATTTGATTATTCTTTTAATCCTCTATTTTTTAACCAAGGTATTTGATTACAGATTACAGATGTATCAGTTATTATATTCTGGTAGAGGTGTAGCTTTTGGAGCAAGTTATACTGATATAAATGCCACATTACCAGGTTTAAGGATTTTAATGGTATTAGTATTGATATTAACTGGCCTGGCAATATTTAGTTTATTTAAAAAGAAATATAAGTTAATTGCTGGTGTAGTTGGTGTCTGGATTGTTGCTTCTATATTATTGTTAAATGTCTATCCAGCTTTTGTTCAGAGATTTCAAGTAGAGCCAAATGAGCTTGGTAGAGAAACTCCATATATAGAATATAATATTGATATGACTCAAAAAGCATATTCTCTAGATAATGTTGAGACCTCAAGATTTGAGATAGAAAATGAGCTAAGTCGAGAAGATGTTGATAATAATCCTGAAATCTTTGATAATGTTAGATTATGGGATCCAAGACCGATTAAAACGACTTTCAGTCAACTTCAGGAACTAAGGCAGTATTATAGTTTTGAGGATGTTGATGTAGATAGATATTATATAGATGATGAATATAAGCAAGTATTATTATCTGTTAGAGAAATGAACCAGCCAGGACTTACTTCTGAGGCCCGAACCTGGGTTAATCAGAAACTTAAATATACTCATGGTATAGGGGTAGCTATGTCCCATGTTAGTTCCAGTGATTCTCGAGGTTTGCCCGAGATGATTATTGAAGATATTCCTCCAAAAACTGATACAGATCTTACATTGGATAATCCTTCTGTATATTATGGTGAAAATACCAATGAATATGTTGTTGTAAATAACCTTGAAGAGGAATTTCATTATCCAGATGGTGGGAATAATGTTTATATTAATTACTCCGGTAATGGTGGAGTCCAGCTTGATAGTTTTCTTAAAAAAGCATTATTTAGCATGAGATTTAGTGATGTTCAAATAATGCTGGCTGATGATATTTCCTCCGAATCCAGAATGATGTTCGATAGAAATATTCAGAAAAGAGTTAAGAAAGTTGCACCATTTTTAGAATTAGATGATGACCCATATTCTGTTGTTGCCAATGGAAAAATTTATTGGATTCAAGATGCTTATACATTTTCAAATCGTTATCCATATTCAGAACCGGTAAATCAAAACATGAATTATATTAGAAATTCAGTTAAAGTAATTATTGATGCTTATGAAGGTGATGTTGATTTCTATATAGCTGAAGAGGATGATCCAATAGTAAACACCTATGCTAATATCTTCCCTGACTTATTTAAAGATATGGATGAAATGCCAGAAAGTTTACGTTCTCATGTCAGATATCCAACAGATCTATTTTCGATACAGGCTAATGTTTACCAGAGATATCATATGGAAAATCCAACAGTATTTTATAATCAGGAAGATACCTGGAGTATTCCTAATGAGAATTATGCCGGAACGACAATTCCTGTAGAACCTTATTATATATCTACTAGATTGCCAGGAGAGGAAAATGTAGAGTTTACATTGATGACTCCATTTACACCATCTAATAGAAATAATATGGTTGCCTGGATGGCTGCCAGATCTGATGGCGAAAATTATGGTGAGATAAAATTATATAACTTCCCTAGAGGAGAAATAGTCTATGGTCCTTCCCAGATTGAGTCGAGAATCGATCAGAATGCCTATATATCTCAGTTATTAAGCTTATGGAATCAGCAGGGTTCTAATGTTATTAGAGGTAATCTACTTGTTCTACCTGTTGAAAATTCTATAGTTTATATTGAACCTATCTTTTTACAAGCTGATGCAGGAGCTATACCGGAATTAAGGAGGGTAATTGTAGGTTATAATGATACTATAGCAATGGAAGAAACTTTACTTGATGCTCTGGATGTTGTTTTTGGTGAATCTGAACCTACTCAAGAATTAGATGAAGAAGAACTTGAAGAAGAAGGTCTTTCAGATGTGGGCATAGATGTTGATGCAGACCCTGTTGAGGAAATTGAGCCTACTGAAGAAGAATTAGAAGATATGGAAGAAGCAGAAGAGATGGAAGAAAGTGCTGAAAGAGAAGAAGATACTGAGACAGATCCTATAGAATTAAGTGATTCTGATTTAATTAATGAAATCATTAATGTATATAATCAGGCTCAAGAAGCCATACAGCAGGGAGACTGGCAGAGTTATGGCCAGCAGATGGATGAACTGGAAGATTTATTAAGAGACCTTGAAACTAGCGAATAGTAAGGTTGGTAATATGATTTTAAATAATTGGCTAAGAAAAGTAAGAGCAGCAGGTTTGAAGGTTGAAATTTTACCTGAAAAACTTCTTGCTCAATATAAGAGAGATTATAGCCGGCAGTTAAAAAATGCCGGTTCTCTTTTCGTTTTTTTACAACCTTATCCTGAGCTGAAACCACCTAAATTCAGTGAACTGGGCTATAAACTTAAACTTTCAAAGTATGCAAGGGGTAAAGATTATCATAATATCTTCAATAATAAAATAGAATTTCTTTCTGATTATTTGACAGGTAATTTTGAGGCAGAAATTGTCTGGACAGGAATTGATAGTCATGACTTACCAGAAAAGAAAATAGCCTATGAAGCTGGTCTTGGAAAGATAGGCTATAATACTCTATTAATTAATTCAGAAATTGGGAGTTACTCTTTTATTGGTCTTATGGCTGTTAGTCCTAAATTTAATAATGAGATTACCAGTAATATAAATATTAGTTGTAATAGTTGTAAGCTCTGTCAGGAGTACTGTCCTGGAAAAGCTTTGTATCTAAAAGATGATAAGCCTTATTTAAATAAAGATAGGTGTATTAGTTATTTAACTCAAAAAAAAGGTGTATTAGATACAAAAGAAGATAAACTAATTGGAAATAATTTCTGGGGCTGTGATATCTGTCAGCAGGTATGCCCATATAATAATACTGACAGTGCCCAAAGAAGCAGAAAAATTGCAGCCAGGAATTGGCCTGGCATATATAATATTGATCCTGTTGAGATTATTAAGGCCTATTTAAATAAAAACTCTCTTTTTGATGATTATGCATTTAGCTGGAGAGGAAATAGAATTTTAGTAAGAAATTTATTAATTAATTTGATCAATCTTAAAAGCA
>JBNJEB010000005.1:0-37440 GCA_051745425.1 Bacillota bacterium | reverse complement strand
TGCAAGACCTGAGTTTAGAGAATAAGATTAGAAAAGAGGGGAAATTATGGCTGATAAAACTTTTTATGTAACTACACCAATTTATTATCCAAGTGATCGCCTACATATAGGACATGCCTATACAACTGTTGCTGCAGATGCAATTGCAAGATATAAGGCCTTAAGAGGTTATGATACTATGTTTCTGACAGGGTCTGATGAGCATGGTCAAAAGATTGAGCGGAAGGCAGATGAGGCTGGCAAGAACCCCCAGGCTTATGTTGATGAGATAGTGGCTACATTTATAGATCTCTGGGATCGATTGGGAATCGATTATGATCAATTTATCAGAACAACTGATAATAATCATGAAGAGGTAGTCCAGGAAATCTTTGAACAGCTTTATGAGCAGGAGGATATCTATCTGGGCAAATATGAGGGCTGGTACTGTACTCCCTGTGAGACATTCTGGCTTGATAGACAACTAGATGGAGATGAAAAAATCTGCCCTGACTGTAACCGGCCCCTTGAATGGGTTGAAGAAGAGAGTTATTTCTTTAAGATGAGTAAATATGCGGATAGATTACTTAAGCATATTAAAGATAATCCTAAATTTATTCAACCTGAATCAAGGCGGAATGAGATGATTAGCTTTATTGAAAGTGGGCTAGAAGATTTAAGTGTCTCCAGGACCACTTTTGATTGGGGAATTAAGGTTCCGGTAGACTCAGACCATGTTATTTATGTCTGGATTGATGCTTTAAGTAATTATATAACAGCAATGGGTTATAAAAGAGATGAAGCAAAATTTAATAAATACTGGCCTGCAGATATTCATATAGTAGGTAAAGATATCTTAAGATTTCATACAATTATCTGGCCAATTATTTTAATGGCCCTGGATTTACCCTTGCCTGATCAGGTATTTGGTCATGGCTGGTTATTAAGTGATACTGGTAAAATGTCTAAATCTAGAGGAAATGTTGTTGATCCTATCGAGCTGATTAATGATTTTGGTAGGGATGCTATCAGGTATTATTTATTAAGAGAAGTTTCTTTCGGGACAGATGGCACCTATTCAACTGAGGCTTTAATTCAGAGAATCAATTCAGATCTGGCAAATGATTTAGGAAATCTCCTGCACAGATCTTTATCCATGGTTGAAAAATATTTTTCAGGTACTATACCTGAGCCAGCTGGTGAAACAAAATATGATAGTAGTCTTAAAGAACTGGCTACTGATGTTGTTGATAAGGCTGCTGAAGAAATAGAAGAGCTTAGATATACTAGAGCTTTAGAAGAGATCTGGCAGTTTGTTAGACGGGCTAATAAATATATCGACCAGACTGAACCCTGGATTTTAGCCAGGGAAGAGGAGAACCGTGATAAGTTAGGGACAGTTCTTTATAACTTATTAGAATCTTTAAGAATAATTGGGGTTCTATTGAAACCATTTTTAGTTGATACACCTGAAGAGTTAGGAAAACAGCTTGGTATTCAGGAAGAGATAAAAAAGGCTAACTGGGATGATTTGTCCTGGGGAGGATTAAAAGCAGGTAGAACTATAGCAAAGGGTAATCCAATTTTTCCAAGGATAGACCTTGAAGAATATTACGAGGAAAAAGAAGAGTTAACTGATGTTAAAGATGAGCAGGAGGAAGAGAAAGTGGAAGAGGAAGGACTTATAAGTTTTAATGATTTTCAAGAAATTGATTTAAGAATTGCAACTATAATTGAAGCTGAAAAAATAGAAAATAGCAATAAATTATTAAAGTTAAAAGTTGATTTAGGTAGTGAGAGAAGACAGATTGTGGCCGGTATAGCTAACTACTATCAACCAGAAGAGTTAATTGATAAGCAGATTATGATGGTTGCTAATCTAGAGCCTGCTAAGATATTTGGAGTTGAATCCCAGGGTATGTTACTGGCTGCTAGAGATACAGAAAAAGAAGAATTAACAATAATCAGTCCTGCTAAATCAATAAAAGCAGGCAGTCCTGTTAGCTGATTTATAAAATAATGGCTTAAAATCGATATATTTGTGAATATATCGATTTAGGCCTTGTTTTTTTCCATAACTTGTGAAATAATAATCTATATAAATACTTTTTAAGGAGTGAGTAGAATGAAAGATAGAGAATCAATTCCAAAGGCAACGATTGAAAGGTTACCATTATATTACAGATGTCTTGATAAATTAGCCAACTTTGAAGATGTTGATGTTGTATCTTCAAAAGATTTAGGAGGGAGATTAGGGATTCCTCCAACTCAGGTGAGGAAAGATTTATCCTATTATGGTGAATTTGGTAGAAGAGGAGTAGGCTATGATGTTTTTGATTTAAAAAGATCTGTAGGCAAAATTTTAGGAGTAGATGATATCTGGACTGCAGTCCTGATTGGTGCCGGGAACCTTGGTAGAGCCCTGGTTGATTATAAAGGTTTTGAAAAAATGGGGATGAAATTAGTTGGTGTTTTGGACGCTGATTTATCAAAGATAGGTAATAAAATTGGTGGAATTGAAGTCCAGAGCACAAAAAAGTTGAATGAAGTTGTAGAAAATAATGATATTAAATTAGGAATTATTACAGTACCTACTGAATCAGCTCAGGAAGTTGCTGATGATATGGTTGAAGCAGGAATAAAAGCTATCTGGAACTTTGCTCCTACTCGTCTTCATGTACCAGAAGATGTAACTGTGAGAAATGAAGATCTTGCTATTGGGCTTGTTAGTTTAATTTATCATTTGAGCTGGACAAAAAGAGATGAAGAAGAAGCAAATAAAAATAGATAATATTAGTATTGCCAGCCTGAAAGTTAAAGACAGGCTGGCATTATTTTATTTAGATTTTATTTTGATAAAATGAGAGGTGTATTTTATTGAGATTAAATTTACCTGGATTAAAGATAAACTCTGTATTTCCTAAAAAGAGATAGCCTTCATTTTTTAGGTTTTTAGTGAATTTTTCTGTTAAAATATCTTTTTGTTCCTTGGTTAAATAAATAAAGAAATTACGGCTTAAAATTAGATCCCATCCAGAGGAGTAGCTATCATTAATTAAGTCTTTCTTTTCAAACTTTACCTTTCTTTTGATCTTTTTAGCTAATTGGTAAAGATCTTTTTCTCCTGGAACTGGGTTAAAGTATTTATCCATTATATTATCCGGTACATTTTTAAGGGAATTAGAACTGTATTGGCCATTTTTTGCTGTCTGTAATATTTCTTTATCTAGGTCACTTGCCAGAATTTCAAAATTGCTTTCTGATATACCTAATTCATTTAAAATAATGGCAATTGTATAGGGCTCAGAGCCATTAGAACAGGGAGCACTCCAGATTTTTATTTTTCTATTATTTTTATTGATTAAATTTGGTAAAACTTCACCTTTGAGATAATCAAAACTTTTAGGGTTTCTAAAAAATTCAGATGTATTAATTGTAAAATGATTTAAGTAAGCATCTTTAAAAGAATTATCTTTTTTGAGTTTATTGATACATTCCTGGTAATCATTAACGTTATGTCTTCTCATTAAGCTATCAGTTCTTCTCTGTACTCTTTTTAATTTATAACCATCAAAGTTAATATTTAATAAATTAGCTGCTTCATCTTTGAAACTTTCAAAATCCAAAATCAATTCATCTCCTTATCGATTAATTTTATGATATATTCTGGTATTTCATATCGGGGTAATATTTTATCATAAGCTCCAGCTTTGATTGTAGTTCCAGGCATACCATAAACTAAGGCAGTATTTTTTGCTTCTACAATACCATAGCCTCCATTATTTTTAATTGCAGTCATGCCTTCACCACCGTCATGTCCCATTCCAGTTAAGATAACACCGATGATTCTTTCTTTATAATTTTTAGCAAGAGATTTCAACATATAATCAGCACATGGTCTAACTCCCCATTTTTTTGGTCTTTGATTTAATTCGACTTCCCCTTTAGAGTTAATAGTCATATGGTAATCTCCTGGGGCAATTAGTCCCTGACCTGGTTTTAGCTTATCTCCCTGACTGGCTTCTCTTATATGTAAATTAGACTGCTGATTCAGTCTGTTTGAGAGTGAGGTTGTAAAACCGGCAGGCATATGTTGAACTATTACTAAAGATCCAGGAAAATCATCAGGGAATAGTGTTAATACATCCTTTAAAGCTTTAGGGCCACCAGAGGATGCACCAATAGCTATAATCGGAAAGTTATTATTTGTATAATTTTTATTTTTGATTTTACTTTTTATTGATTTTTTAACTTTAAAAGGCCCTGAAATAGATTTACTTTGATTATTTTCGGCATTTATTGAAACTTTTATTTTCTCTTGAAGCTCATCTATGATATTATCTATATTAAGGGATATCGAACCGGATGGCTTCGGAATAAAATCAAAGGCACCTATTTCTAGTGCTTTCATAACAGTATCGCGGTTGTCTAAAGCGCTTACCATAATAACTGGTATCTCTGGATAAGATTTATGTATTTCCTTTAAAGTGGTTATGCCATCTTTAACTGGCATCTCAATGTCTAATGTTATAACATCAGGCTGAATATTTTTTAATTTCTTTAAAGCGTCTTTACCATTGCGAGCAGTTTCGATTACATTTAATTCAGTATCTTTTTCTATAGACTCTTTGAAAAGTTTTCTCATGAAAGCAGAATCGTCTACAACCATTAATTTTATCATATAATTCCTCCTGACTATAAAATGTATAGTCTTATATATATTTATTCTTTTAAAATCGTTATAATCCTGCAATTATTATGAGGTGATTAATTTGGCAATGAAAATGGCAGTACTTGCCAGCGGAAGTTCTGGCAATTCTATTTACTTATCAACAGAAAATACAGCAATATTAATTGATGCCGGTTTATCTGGTAAAGAACTGGAAAGAAGAATGGAAAGTATTGATTTAAATCCAGAAGATATTTCTGCAATCCTGATTACACATGAACATATAGATCATATTAAAGGTGCTGGAGTATTATCAAGAAGGTATGGGATTCCTCTATATGCATCTTCTGGGACCTGGAAGGCAGCAAGTAAGAAATTAGGTAAAATTAAAGAAGAATTTGAAAGAACAATAAAAAGTAGTTGGCGATTGGGCGATTTTGAGATTGAAAGTTTTCCGATTCCACATGATGCTGCTGATCCAGTCGGTTATGTAATCAATGACGGTGAAGTTAATTTTGGTCTGGCAACTGATATTGGGTATATTACTGATGAGCTTTATGATTATTTAAGAGACTTGGACTGTATTCTTCTAGAGGCAAATCATGATATTGATTTATTAAGAGAGGGTTCATATCCAGGTATGTTAAAAAGAAGAATTCGTGGTAATGAAGGTCATTTATCTAATGATGAAACTGCAGAATTATTACCTGAGTTATTAAGGTCAAATAAAAAGTCTTCATGTCCAGTTGTTTTACTTTCACATTTAAGTGCAGAAAATAATAGACCAGAATTGGCCTACTTAACAGTAAAAAATTCAGTCTGTTCAGCAGGTTATAAATTAGGTAAAGATTTAATTTTAAAATGTGCACCTAGAGATGAGGCCAGTGAAATATATAATATTGAAGCTGCTGAAATAATAAAGGAAGTGACTGATTCAGCATGATGACAATTAACATTATAGCAGTAGGCAAAATTAAAGAAGATTACATTAATAAAGGTATTTCAGAATTTAGTAAAAGATTATCGAATTATTGTAACTTGAATATAATCGAAGTTGATCATGAAAATATTCCTAAAAATTTATCCGGTCAAACAGAGATGGTAAAAAATAAAGAAGGCAAAAGAATTCTTGCCAGAATTCCTGAAAACTCTTATAAAATAGTTCTTGATGTTAAAGGAAAACCAATGACATCGAAAGGTCTGGCAAGTTCAATTCAAAATCTACAGGTCCAGGGCTGGAGTAATCTCACATTTATAATAGGCGGTGCTCTTGGACTGTCAGAGAAGGTTATTGATTCTTCTGATTATCAACTTTCATTATCTCATATGACTTTTACTCATCAGATGATAAGGTTGATTTTACTCGAACAGGTCTATCGTGCTTTTAAGATTATCTCTGGAGAACCTTATCATAAGTAAGTATGTGCATTATTTACAGATAGTTTAAATTTAATTTAATATAATATTTATGATAAGTAGAATGACATGATATTAAATTTAATAAGGAGAGATAATTTATGGAAATCAAGACAGATTGGCTTGGTGGACTGGCTTTTAATTCAAAAGGTGAGTCAGGCCATGAAGTTTTAATGGATGCATCAAGAGAGGTTGGAGGAGAAGATAAAGGCCCAAGGCCAATGGAATTATTATTACATGGGATTGCAGGTTGTACTGGAATTGATGTAGTTAAAACTTTAGAAAAGATGAAGGTTGATATTGAGGATATTAATATAAGTGTTGAGGGAGAAAGGGCAGACGATTATCCTAAAAAATATACTAAGATAAATGTTCATTTTATAATCAAAGGTGCTGGCTTAACAGAAAAGAAAGTTTCTAGAGCTATTAATTTAAGTCTGGATAAGTATTGTTCAGCAAGTAATTCTTTATCAGCTGAGATTCAAGGTAGTTATGAAATAATATCAATAGAATAAATTAAATAATTTTGTGAATCTGGGCCAGGATATCCTGGCCTATTTTTTTTATTTTTAGAAAACTTTTTAATTCAGGCAGGATTTTATTAATTATTATTGAATATATAAAGTGAGATTAAAGAAAAATAAAATTAAATATTTATTTAATTGTAGCTTATAAGAATAAGGAGGAATAAAATGATTGATTTAAGAAAAAATGAAGAAGTTCTGAAAAAAGCGGTGGAAAGGGCGAAAGAAAAAGGTGTTGTAATACCGACTTTAGCTCAGATGAAAAATCCAGACTTGATTCCTGATAAGGTAAAAGAAAGGCTTAAAGAAGTTGACCTGTGGGATGTAGATCCAGTTAATCTATTTAGGATAAGCTGGCAGAATGAACCGACTGAAAGCGGAGGCCAGTATGGTGGAGTTAATTATGTAGAATTACCATCTGAGCTAACCGGGGTAGATGCAAAGATAATTGCTCTGGTTGGCAAGTGGATGCCGACAGGTGCTCATAAGATTGGGCCAACTTTTGGTTGCCTGGTTCCTAAATTAGTTACTGGACAATTTGATCCTACAACTGAAAAAGCTGTCTGGCCATCAACAGGAAACTATTGTCGAGGTGGAGCCTATAATTCAAAATTATTAGGTTGTAATTCAATTGCAATCTTACCTGAAGAGATGAGCAAAGAGAGATTTGAATGGCTGGAAAACATGGCTGATGAAGTTATTCCTACAGTAGGAAGTGAAAGTAATGTTAAAGAGATATTCGACAAATGCTGGGAATTAAAAGAAACTAGAGATAATATTAATATTTTTAATCAATTTGATGAACTTGGGAATCATCTATGGCATTATGAAGTTACCGGTAATGCTATGGCCAAAGCATTTGAAGATATGGATGGTAAAAATTTAGCAGGAGTTGTTTTAACATCTGGCTCTGCTGGTACATTGGGTTCTGGAGATAGGGTTAAGGAATTATACCCACATGCTAAATTAGCAGTGTCTGAAGCCTTGCAATGCCCTACTCTTTTAAATAATGGATTTGGTGCACACAGAATAGAAGGTATTGGAGATAAACATGTTCCCTGGGTCCATAATGTGAAGAATACTGATATGGTAATGGCTATTGATGATAATTATGCCATGAATTTAGTCCGTTTATTTAATACTGAAGTTGGACAGGATTATTTAAGGGAGATAGGTGTTCCAGAAGAAACAGTTGAACAGTTGGATTTAATGGGAATATCTGGTATAGCAAATATGCTGTCAGCTATTAAGTTTGCTAAATACTATGAACTAGACGAAGAAGATGTTGTTGTAACGGTCTTTACTGATTCAATGGAATTATATGGCTCTAGAGTTGAAGAGATGGTTGCAGAAGCAGATGGCTATGAAAAGATTGATGCTGCAGTTGATTATGAACGCTATCTTTTAGGAACAACTGTAGATCATGTTGAAGAATTAACTTATTATACAAAGAAAAGGATTCATAATCTTAAATACTATACCTGGATTGAGCAGCAGGGTAGAAAGCTAGAGGAATTAAATGCTCAGTGGTATGATTACGATAATTACTGGGGAGAGCTTCATAAGATGGCTCCAGAGATTGATGAGTTAATAAATGAATTTAATGAGAGAACAGGCTTACTGGAGGAGTTGGAAGAATAAATGGAAAATGTTAGCCATTTAAGCTGTATTAACTGCGGCAAAGAATATGAGCCTCTACCTGAGCGCTATCTTTGTGATGATTGTGGAGATAAGGGGCTTTTAGAGGTGGAGTATGATTATGCTAAGATTGCTTCTGAATGGAGTAAAGAAGATTTAGCAGCTACAGATGATCAAAGGATCTGGCGTTATCGTCCTTTATTGCCTATTGAAGATGATACTCCTTTACCTCCTTTGGCTGTTGGAAATACTCCAATATATGAATCAAGAAAATTAGCACAAGAACTTGGACTTGAGAATATCTGGATTAAGGATGACGGATTAAATCCTACTGGTTCTTTAAAGGATAGGGCTTCGGCTATGGCTGTTGTCAAGGCTCAGGAAGCAGATGCTAAAATAATTTCCTGTTCTTCTACAGGCAATGCAGCTTCATCTTTAGCTGGTAATGCGGCTTCTATGGGAGGTAAATTAGAGACAGTAATCTTTGTGCCTGGAAGAGCTCCAGGAGGAAAGCTTGCTCAACTTTTAATCTATGGAGCCAATGTAGTTTCAGTCCAGGGAGATTATCAGGCTGCTTATGACCTTTCAGCAGCTGCAATTGAAAAATGGGGCTGGTATAATCGGAATGCAGCGATTAATCCTTATATGGTCGAAGGAAAGAAAACAGCAGTATTAGAGATGGCTGAACAGATGGATTTTGATTTGCCAGATTGGCTAGTTTTTTCTGTTGGAGATGGTTGTACAATAGCTGGCGCCTGGAAAGCCTTGCAGGATCTCAATGAAATAGGCTTTATTGAAAAAGTTCCTAAGCTGCTTGGGGTTCAAGCTGAGGGCTGCGCTCCGATTACAAGTTCTTTTTATTCTGGTGAGCCCCTGACTATTGTTGATGAAAATACAATTGCTGATAGTATAGCAGTTGGTAATCCTAGAAATTTCAAAAAGGCTATAAGAGGAGTAAGAAATAGCAAAGGTGAAATGATAAATGTTTCTGATCAAGAAATTTATGAAATGATGAGGTTATTAGGGAAAACTACTGGAATATTTGGCGAACCTGCTGGAGTTGCAGGATTAGCCGGGCTTCGCAAAATGGTCTCTCAGGACAGAATAAGGCCAGATGAACAAGTAGGTTTTGTAGTAACAGGTAATGGTTTAAAAGATGTTAAGAATGCAAGAAAAGCTACTGAAGAGCCATTATCAATTAAGCCAGATATAGAGCTGTTAGAACAAGAATTTATCCGTCAGGGGGTAATTTAGGACTGATGAAGAAAAACCTTAAACTAGGTTCAAAAATAAGAGAAATGCGTAGATCTCAGAATATGAGTCTGGCACAGCTGGCAGATAAAATTGACAAAACTTCAAGTTATTTAAGCCAGGTTGAACGGGGCCTGGCCGAACCGTCAATAACCGCTTTGCGTGAGATATCAAAGGCTTTAGATGTCCCTATATTTTATTTTTTAGTAGAAGACGAGGAGCATAATGCCGTTGTTAGAAAAAATGAGCGGAAGCAATTAGGATATCCTAATTCTAATTCTACAGTGGAATTAATAAGTCCAGATTTAAATCATCAGATGGAATTAATTGAAGTTAAACTTGAACCTGGAGAATCGACAGTTGATATGCCTCTTTCTCATCAGGGAGAAGAATGTACTTTAGTTCTTGAAGGAAAAATGGATATAAAAATTGGGGATAAAAATTATATATTAGAGCCAGGAGATAGTATTTATTATCTGGCAAGTATCCCTCATAGATTATTGAGTATTGGTGATGAACCACTTGTTTTTGTCTCGGCTATAACACCACCAAACTTTTAAGTTTAGTGGTCTATAGAATATACTAAATTATTAATAGGAGGAATTTGAAATGAGATCAGTATTTAGAAACAAAGATTTTATTACATTACAGGAATGGTCAGTAGAAGAAATTGATACTTTATTAGATGTATCTTTTGACTTGAAAAGAAAGTTTGCTCTTGAAATAGACACACCTTATTTAAATAATAAAGTAGCTATGTTAATGTTTTTTGAAGAATCAACTAGAACTAGAAATTCAATGGAAGCAGGTCTTGCCCAGTTAGGTGGACATGCTAACTTCCTTGATACCTCAACAATGCAAATCTCCCATGGTGAAGTTGCCAAGGATACTGCTGTAATTCTAGGGAGTTATGGACATGGTATTGCCTGTCGTAACTGTTTCTGGGGCGAAGGAAATGCCTATTTAAGAGACATGGCAGAACACGCAAATGTTCCAATTATGAATTTGCAGTGTGACTTATATCATCCAATGCAGGCACTTGCAGACCTTATGACTATAAAAGAAAAGAAAGAGAAAACTAAAAACCTTAATATTTCAATTATCTGGGCTTATGCTACAAGTCATAAGAAACCTATTTCAGTGCCACTATCACAATCACTCTTATTCCCACGTTATGGCATGAATGTTACCCTTGCCTATCCTGAAGGTTTTGAAATGCCTGACTGGGTTATTGAACAGGCTAGAGAGAATGCTGAGAAGAATGGCGGGACCTTTAAGATAACTCATGATATGGATGAAGCTTATAAAGATGCAGATATTGTTATACCCAAGAACTGGGGGAGCTGGGTAAGTGACCCTAAAGATAAACTTGGAAGTAAATTACTTGAAGAAAATAAGGACTGGAAATGTACAGAGGATAAGATGGCATTAGCCAAAGACGATGCAATGTATATGCACGCACTTCCAGCTGATAGAGGCAATGAAGTTGAAGACTCAGTAATTGATGGTCCTCAATCAATTGTTTATGAAGAAGCTGAAAATAGACTCCATACTGCTAAAGCTGTAATGGCTTTAACAATGGGAGGTAGAGGTTAATAATGGATAGAACCGAAATGGTCGATAAGATAAAAAAAGAAATAGCCAAGTATGAAGATGATATGGTTAAGTTCATGCGGGATATTATTAGCATTCCTAGTGAGAGCTGTCAGGAAAAAGAAGTGGTTCAGAGAATAAAGGAAGAACTTGAAGCTCTAGATTTTGATGAAGTTTTTATAGATGAGATGGGCAATGTTTTTGGTAGAGTTGGCAAAGGGCCAAGAGTTATAGCCTATGATGCTCATATTGATACTGTTGGAGTTGGTAACCTGGATGAATGGGACTGGGATCCGTTTGAAGGCAAGATGGAAGATGGAATAATCTATGGGCGCGGTGCTACTGATCAGGAAGGCGCAATGGTATCAATGGCCTATGCAGGCAAGGTTATTAAGGATCTTGGACTTCATGAAGAGTTCAGCCTCTATATGGTTGGTACTGTCCAGGAGGAAGACTGTGATGGTCTCTGCTGGCAGTATATTATCAATGAGGATGTTTTGGATCCTGAAATGGTTGTTGTAACTGAGCCAACAAACCTTAATATCTATCGTGGCCATCGGGGTAGAATGGAAATGGAAGTTATTACTACAGGTGTCTCCTGCCACGGCAGTGCTCCTGAAAGAGGAGATAATTCCCTCTATAAAATGGCTCCAATAATATCAGGCATAGAGAAATTAAATGAAGAGTTAAAAGTTGATCCATTCCTAGGCAAGGGAACAATTGCAGTTACTCATATCACCAATGACACTCCAAGTTTATGTGCAGTTCCTAACAGGAGTGCAATCCACCTTGATCGCCGTTTGACAGCTGGTGAAGATAAAGAACTTGCAGTTAAGCAGGTAGAAGAGGTTGTTGAAAAGGCTGGAATGGAAGCAGAAGTAAGAATTCTTAATTATGATACTCCAAGTTATACAGGTTTTGTTTATGAAACAGAAAAATATTATCCAACCTGGGTATTAGAAGAAGATCACCCGGTTATTCAGTCAACAGTTGATGCTTATAAAGATGTATTTGAGGAAGAGCCAAAGGTTGATAAATGGACATTTAGTACAAATGGAGTTTCAATTATGGGGAGAGCAGGTATACCATGTGTTGGTTTTGGACCTGCTAATGAGATTTATGCTCACACTGTTAACGATCAGGTTCCTGTAAAACATCTAGTAAAAGCAGCTGAACTTTATGCAGCCTTTCCAGAATATCTAGAGTAAAAAGCAATTAAATTTTAAAGAGGAAGTTTCAATAGCTTCCTCTTTAAGCTCTTGTTATTAATTTCTTTTTATTTAATTAACTGAAAATTGATTTTAATTATTATATTTAAAATAAGCCTGGATAACAGGTAAAAAGTGAGGTAATATTATGTCAGAAGCGGAAAAAAGAAAAGATAGAAGTAATTCATATTATGAATTAGAAGATAGGCCACCATTACATGAAACTATTGTTTTAGGTTTTCAACATATGTTAGCAATGTTTGTTGGAATAATAACCCCGCCATTAATTATTGCCGGTGTGGCTGGTTTGAGCACAGCAGAAACAGGTTTTTTTGTTAGTATGGCTTTAATAATGTCAGGAGTTGCTTCTTTTATTCAGTGCTATAAAGTTGGACCTGTAGGATCAGGACTGCTAGGTGTTCATGGTACCAGTTTTACCTTTTTGCCAATGGCCACTGCAGCAGCAAATGCTGGCGGGATTCCACTGGTATTAGGGATGGCATTAGCAGCATCTCCAGTTGAGATGATTTTGAGTAGGTTTATTAAACAGGCACGGCAGTTATTTCCGCCAATCGTGTCAGGAACTGTAGTTACTTTAATCGGATTAAGTTTAATAGAATCAGGTATGAGAGATTTCGGTGGAGGAGCTGGCGCAGAAAATTTTGGCGCACCCAGAAACCTTGCAATTGGTTTATTTGTTCTTATTGTAATAATATTATTTAATCGGTTTGGTAAAGGTTTAAGTAAAGTTGGAGCTGTGGCAATTGGTTTGGTATTCGGATATATAGTTGCTATTCCTCTTGGTATGATTAACTTTCAGGAAGTTATGGATGCTGGCTGGTTTACAATGCCTCGCCCATTATATTTTGGTATGGATTTTAGTTGGGGCCACCTGATTCCCTGGGTACTGGCATATTTCATCACTTCTATTGAAACAATTGGTGATTTAACTGCAATTGCTGAGACTTCAGGCGAACCGGTCACCGGCAAACTTCACAGAGATAGATTGGCTGGAGGAATGCTGGCAGATGGTATAGCAAGTGCACTTGCCGCCATATTTAATACTATGCCTAATACTACATTTAGCCAAAATATTGGTGTTATTCAGATTACTAAAGTAGGAAGCAGGGTAGTTGGTTATGCGGTAGCAGTTATATTATTGTTTTTAGGTTTTATACCAAAGATAGGTGCCCTTGTAAGTGTAATGCCAAGTTCTGTTCTTGGAGGAGCAACAATAGCCTTATTTGGTATGGTAGCAACATCAGGTATTAAGATAGCAACTAAACAGGGATTGACAGATAGAAATTTATTTATATTATCTATATCATTAAGTCTTGGTCTTGGAATTACATTTATGCCAGAAATAGTTCAGCAACTGCCAGAATATCTTGCAACAGTATTACAATCAGGAGTTACTGTAGGAGCATTTGCTGCTATTCTCTTAAATTTATTGATTCCTGAAGAATAAAACACAAAACACCCAATCCCAGGGAGGACCTGGGTTGGGTTAACTAGAAGTTAATAAGTACAGATTTATTTAGTGAAAATAAAGTTGGAGGTGAAACCTGTGACTGACTTTAAACAGGTTAATAAGTCGAAAAAAAGAGTTGATGCGAAAGCAAAAGTAACAGGTAAAGCAAAATTTGGTGCAGACTTAAAATTTGCAAATATGTTATATGGAAAGGTAGTCAGGACAAAATATCCATATGCTAAGATTAAAAATGTAGATATAAGTAAAGCAGAGGAATATCCAGGTGTAGAAGTGGTAATGACAGCGAGTGATATACCTAATAATACTTTTGGAGTAATAATTCAAAACCAGCGAGTATTAGCTGAAGATGAAGCAATATATATCGGTGACGGAATTGTAATGCTTGCTGCAGAAAGCAAAGAGGCTGCTGAAGAAGCAGCAAAATTAGTTGAGATTGAATATGAAGAGTTAAAAGGTATTCATGATCCCTTAGAATCTAGAAAACCAGAGGCACAATTGGTTATGGATGGAACCGACAGTAATCAGGTTGTTCATCATCCTTTACGCAAAGGTGATGTTGAATCTGGTTTTGCTAAAGCCGATGTTATTTTAGAAAGAGAATATTCTACTCAATATATTGAACATGCTTATTTAGAACCAGAAGCAGTTACTGTTGTTCCTAATGAGCGGCAGACCCTGGTTTCTGTATATGGTTCAGTTCAGAATCCATACGCTACTAGAGATGCTGTATCTAGAGTTTTAAAAGCTGATTTAAGCCAGGTGAGAATTATTCAGGATAATATGGGCGGTTCATTTGGTGGGAAAGATGAAAATATATCTTCTATGGCTGCAAGAGCTGCTGTAATGGCCCTGGCAACTGATAGACCTGTTCAGATGGTTAACTCAAGAGAAGAATCAATAATTGAAAGTTATAAACGTCATCCATATAATTTGAAATATAAAGTTGGAGCAACAAAAGACGGTAAGTTGACTGCGATGGAAATTGAAGCAGTAGCAGATAGTGGAGCTTATGCCTGTCAGACTCCATTTGTTACCTGGAGATCAGTAGTCCAGGCTACAGGACCTTATGAAGTTCCAAATGTCAAGACTGATACCTATGGTTTTTATACTAATAATCCATACACAGGAGCCATGAGAGGATATGGTTCTCCTCCAATCTGTTTTTCCCAGGAATCTTTAATGGATGAACTGGCAGAAGAATTAGCGATGAGGCCAGATAAATTAAGAGAGAAAAATATGTTTAGACAGAACTCTTATACTGCTAGCAACCAAAAATTAGATAATCATACTGTAAGTTTACAGGAAGTTCTTGATAAAGCTAAAGAATCAATTAATTATGACGAAAAATATGCTGAGTATTCTAAAGAGCAGTCAGGCGAAAAGAAAAGAGGTATTGGTCTGGCAATGAGTTATCGTGGTGTCAGCTTGGGAGCTGAAGCTATAGATACCACTGGAGGAATTGTAGCTGTTCAAAAAGATGGAAGTATTATTCTTTATTGTGGCCTGGCAGAAAATGGTCAGGGTTTAAGAACAGTATTTTCTCAGGTTGTTGGTGAAGAATTAGGAGTTAATCTAGATAGAATAACTTATATGGAAGCAGATACATCTGTAGCACCTGAAAGTGGTTCTACTGTGGCTTCCAGGAGTACATTTATGGGCGGTAATGCTCTTAAAAAAGCAGCTAAAAATGTAAAAGAGACAATGATAGAATTTGCTAGGGAAGAATATGGTGTAGAAGGAGAAATTATTTTTAAAGATAATGCTTTGTATACTGAAGCAGGTCAAAAGATAGAAGATTTTGCAAATGTTGCTTCTGATGCTTTCCATAGTGGAGTATTTTTATCATCCTATGGCTGGTATAAGGCACCTAAAATTTCCTGGGATGAAGAAACAGGACAGGGGCGACCTTATTTCACCTATGTTTATGGCTGTCAGATAGCTGAGGTTGAAGTTGATACTGGAACCGGTCAGGTTAAGGTTCTAAATATGGCGGCAGCCCATGATGTCGGAAAAGCAATAAATCCTGCTAATGTTCGTGGCCAGATTTATGGTGGTGTTGTGATGGCTGTCGGACATGCCCTGATGGAAGATCTTGGTTTTTCAGATGGTTTTATAAACCATACCAACTTTGATGAATATTTAATTCCAACAGCAAAGGATATTCCAGAGATAGATGCAATAATAGTAGAAAATCCAGATCCCTCCGGGCCTTATGGAGCTAAGTCTATTGGTGAGCCAACAGTTGAACTTGGTGGTGCAGCAATTAATAATGCTATTGCTCTGGCTACAGGAGAACGTCATTATGATCTGCCTCTTAATCTGGAGAGAGTTCTAATTGGCAGAGATTTAAGCAGGGAGGGTTAAGTAATGAATAAAGACTTAAGATTTTATAAAGCTACAGAAGTTGATGAAGCAGTTGAATTGCTAACTGATAAAAAGTTAAAGCTTCTTGCTGGTGGAACTGACTTTATGGTAGATTTAAGAAATGAAGAAGATTTTCTAAATGGCTATGAGGGCATCTTAGATTTATCTAATTTAAATGATCTTAAAAATATTACTGAAAATGATGACCATATTGAAATTGGGGCAATGGTTACCCATCGGAATATAGTTGAATCTGATTTGATCAGAGAATATTATCCAGCGCTGGCTCAATCAGCTGCAGCAATTGGTTCTACTCAGATTAGAAATCGGGCTACAATTGGTGGCAATATTTGTAATGCTGCTGCCTGTGCTGATACTTTAGGACCTTTAATTGCCTTTGAGGCAAGAGCTGTTCTCAAATCTGTTAATGGAATGAGAACTATGGATGTTTCTGAATTTGTTAAATGGCCTTATGAAACTGAACTCAATGAAAATGAAATTCTTGTATCTTTTATATTGCCTAAACCAGAAGAAGGAACCTATAGTGGTTTTCAAAAGATTGGTCGGCGCCAGGCATTGGCTATTACCAGAATCAGTCTGGCAGTTACAGCAGTTATAGAATCTGGTACTGTTATAGATATTAATTTAGTTCCTGGTTCTGCTACCCCTGTTCCTACTACCTTCAGTAAAGTAGAAGCAGAGATTAAAGGCAAAAAATTATCAGAAATAGATTCGGAAGAGATTGGTGAAAAAGCTGCAGAAGAGATGATAGGAATTACCGGTGAACGCTGGTCAACTCCATATAAAAAACCAGCTCTGGCTACTCTTTTCCGCAGAGCAATAAAGAACCTTCAGGAGGAGGTAGCAAATAATGGCTAAAGTTAAAGTGGAATTTACAGTAAATAATAGAAAAGTAGAGGTTGAAGTTGATCCAACTGAAAGGCTTCTTGATACTTTAAGAGATAGACTAAATCTAACTGGAGTAAAAGAAGGATGTGCTGTTGGAGAGTGTGGAGCATGCACTGTTCTTTTTGATGGCGAAGCCATGAATTCATGTTTGATTCCCACTGTTCAGGCTGAAGGCAAAGAAGTTTTAACAATTGAAGGCCTGGGAACAGATGACGCTCTTGACCCATTACAGCAATCTTTTATTGATTATCAGGCAGTACAATGTGGTTTCTGTACTCCAGGTATGATCTTGTCTGCTAAGGCATTATTAAATAAAAATTCAAGTCCTACTCGGGAAGATATAAAGCATGCAATAGATGGGAACCTTTGTCGCTGTACTGGATATGAACAGATTATTCAGGCTGTCCAAGATGCTGCTGATGGTGAGGTGGAAGCTTAAGTGACTGCTACTTTATTTAAAAATGTCAAATCTATAATAACTATGGATGATCAAAAGCGAAGACTCTCTGACTATGATCTTTTAGTTGAAGATGGCAAGGTAGCTGCTATTGAAGAGAATATTGAACTTACAGATAGAGAAGATTTAGAAATTATCGAGGCTGGAGACTATTTTATGTTTCCAGGCCTCGTTAATACCCATCATCATTTTTATCAGGTCCTGACCAGAAATATAAGAGAGGTTCAGGATGTCGAGTTATTTGATTGGTTAAAATATTTATACCCTATCTGGGCTAATCTGACTCCAGAAGCCGTTTATTATAGCGCTCTTGTTGCCTGTGGTGAGCTTCTCAAAACAGGCTGCACTACTGCGCTGGATCAATATTATGTATTTCCTAAACAACAGGATTTAAATATTCTAGATCAAGAATTTAAAGCTGGTAAAGATATAGGGATCAGGCTTCATGCCTGCAGAGGTAGTATGTCATTAGGTGAGAAAGATGGAGGTTTGCCTCCTGATGAAGTAGTTCAGACAGATGAAGAAATTCTTGAAGACACAAAGAGAGTTATTGAAAAGTATCATAATCCTGAACCCTTTGCAATGCAAAGAGTAGTTGTATCCCCATGTTCTCCATTTTCAGTTACTAAAGAGTTAATGGAGCAGTCAATTAAACTGGCAAGAGAATATGGGGTTTTAGCTCATACTCATCTTGCAGAAACAAAGGATGAAGATGATTTTTGTCAGGAAAAATATGGACTAACTCCTTTAGAATATATGGAAGAAGTAGGCTGGATTGGCGAAGATGTCTGGTTTGCCCATGGTGTACATCTTGATAGAGATGAACTAAAAAGAATGGCTGAAACAGGAACAGGAGTAGCCCATTGTCCTGCTTCTAATATGAAATTATCTTCAGGGGTGGCTTCAGTTCCCGAGATGTTAGAATTAGGTGTACCAGTAGGCTTGGCTGTTGATGGGAGTGCCAGTAATGATGGTTCTAATATGATAGCTGAGATGCGGTTGGCTCTTTTACTTCATAAGTTGGAGCATGGGATAACATCTGTTGGACCAGAAGATATTCTTGAGATTGCTACTAAAGGTGGCAGTGAAATTCTTAAACAGCCGGAGATTGGGAGTCTGGAACCTGGTAAAGCAGCTGACTTATTTCTTATAAATAGTAAGCGGTTGGCTTATGCAGGTGGGTTATCAGATCCAGTTTCTGCTTTGATCAATACTGGAACCAACCAGGAAGTTGATTTAACAATGGTTAATGGAGAAATAGTAGTTCGTGATGGCAGGTTAACTACTATTGATGAAGAGGAAGTAGCAGCTAAAACTAATAAATTGGCTGAAAAAATGCTTTCCGAGGAGGGAGCATAATGCTGATAGTAAAAAATGGAACTGTATTGACTTTCAATAAAAATAATGAGGTTATAAAAGATGGAGCTGTGGTTACAGAGGGAGATAATATTCTAGCTGTAGGTAAAACAACTGACCTTTCTAAGAAGTATTCAGAGGCTGAAGAGATTGATGCTAAAGGCGGTCTGATTATTCCAGGTCTGATAAACTCCCATATGCATTTTTATAGCACCTTTGCTAGAGGTATGGATCTAAAAACAGACCAGCCTCCAGCTGATTTTGTTGAAATTTTAGAGAAATTATGGTGGCGAGTTGATGAGACTTTATCAACCAGAGATGATCTCTATTATAGCTCGATTTATCCAATATTAGAAGGTATTGAATATGGTACAACTACTATCTTTGACCACCATGCCAGTTTTGGAATGATAGACAATTCCCTTGATATTCTGGCAGAGGCGGTTGAAGATGCTGGTATAAGAGCCAGTCTTTGTTTTGAAGCTTCTGATAGAAACGGTGCAGAACAATCAGAAGCCAGTATCCAGGAAAATATCAGGTTCATTGAAAGTCTTTCTGAAAAGCATAAGAATTATTTAACAGGGAAATTTGGACTCCATGCCTCTTTTACTTTAAGTGATTCTTCACTTAAAAGAATTGGTGAAGAAGCTTCTCGCTTAGGAGTTCCCTGTCATATCCATGTAGCTGAAGGTAAAGCTGATGTTGAAGATAGTAAAAAGCGTGGCTATAAAGGTGTTGTAGATAGACTTGATCAATTCAATATTTTACAACCGGAAACCTTAGCGATTCATGGTGTCCATCTTTCTCCTGAAGAATTTACTATATTGGCTGAGAGAAATACTAATTTGATTCATAATCCACAATCTAATATGGGAAATGCTGTAGGAGCCGCAGATCTGCTGGCAGCAGATAACGCTGGCTTAAATATTGGTCTGGGAACAGATGGATATACAACTGATATGTTTGAAAGTTTAAAGGTAGCCAGTATCCTTCCTTCCCATGAAACAGGAGATCCTAATGTAGGTGGAGAAATAGTTAAAAATATGCTATTTAAGATAAACGGAAAGATGGCAGGCAAATATTTTGATAAAGAACTGGGTGTAATCAAAGAAGGAGCCGGTGCAGATTTAGTGGTTATAAATTATTCAGGCCCAACCCCTGTGAATTCGGATAATCATTATTTCCATTTATTGATGGGAGTTTCTGGGGCCAAAGTAGATACAACAATAGCTCAGGGTAAAGTTCTTATGAAAAATCAGGAGGTGAAAGTTCTTGATGCAGAAAGAATCAAAGCTAAATGCAGAGAACAAGCAAAAGATTTCTGGAAAAGATTCTAATAAAGTCCCGATAGGAAGTGCTGATTTTTTAGCTCCAGAAAGTCTGGAAAAGGCTTTAGATTATAGAAAGAGATATGGATTTGAAGCAACAGTTATTGCCGGTGGGACAGATATAATGGTAGACTATTTTGAAAGATTATATGAGGTTAATAGCTGGTTGGATTTAAATAAAATAGAAGAATTGAAAAAAATAGAAATTAATGATCAAAAGATAATTATTGGTGCAACAGTAACTCATAAAAGGATAGCAGAACATCCAGAGTTAAAGAAATATCTACCAATGTTAGTCCAGGCCTCTTCTGAGGTTGGCGCCTGGCAGATACAGAGTAGAGGAACTATTGGTGGGAATATTGTTACTTCATCACCTGCTGGTGATACTCTGGCGCCTTTATTGGCCTATGATGCCAGAGTCGTCTTACAGTCCAAGGGCGATAAAAGAATTCTTGATATAAATGATTTCTTTGTTGGACCTAAAGAAAATGTTGAAGAGTCAGATGAACTTTTGACTGAAATAATAATTCCAAAACCTTCAGAAAACATATTAAGTCGCTGGAAAAAAGTAGGCAAAAGAAAAGCTCTAATTATTTCCAGTCTGACAATGGCTTTTCTGATAGAAGTTAATAATGATGGCGTAATTGAAAATGCCAGGGCCTGTTATGGCGCTGTAGCTCCAACTCCGATAGAAGTTAAAAATGTCGGTGATTATTTAAAAAATCAAAAATTAGTAGAAGTTGACGCTAAAAAGGCCGGGGAAATAGCTGCGGCCGGTATATCTCCTATTGATGATATTAGAGGAACAGAACAATTCAGGCGTCAGGTAACCCATGATTTAACAGTAAATGCAATCAAAGAAATGGCAAAGGAAATATAGGAGGTGCTTGAAAATGGAAATTAAGTTTACAATTAACGGTGAAGAAAGAACTGAACAGGTTAAACCAAATCAGCGCCTTCTTGATCTAATCAGAAAGGATCTTGGACTTGTTGCTGCTAAAGAAGGCTGTGGTAAAGGAGAATGTGGTGCCTGTACAGTTATTATGAATGGTGAACCGGTTACTTCCTGTCTTGTTCTAGCTGCTCAGGCTGATGGGGCAGAGATTTTAACAGTTGAAGGCCTTGCTGAAGGCGATAAGCTTCATCCATTACAGGAGGCTTTTATTGAAGCAGGAGCTGTCCAATGTGGTTTTTGTATTCCTGGGATGATAATGACAGCTTATTGTCTGCTAAAAGAAAATAGTTCACCTACCCGTAAGGAAATAAGAACTGCTCTGGCTGGGAATATTTGTCGCTGTACCGGTTATCAGAAGATTGTTGATGCGGTTCAATTAGCAGCTAACAAGATGACTGCTGGAGGTGAAAGTTAATGGCGGAAAGATTTGTAGGTAAAGGTGTAGAAAAGGTTGATGCAAGAGCGAAAGTTACTGGAGAAGCCAGATATACTGAAGATTTAATAAATGAATTTAATGACCTGCATTATGTCAGGGTACTGAGAGCGCCTCATCCCCATGCCTATCTTCGCTCAATAGATACTTCCAAGGCAGAAAAAGTTCCTGGGGTTGTTGGAGTCTTTACAGCTGCTGATTTTCCAGAACTAAATGAATTTGGTTTAATTATTAAAGATCAGCCAGTCCTGGTTAGAGTTGGAGAGAAAATGAGGTTTATGGGAGATGCCCTGGCTTTTGTTGTAGCTGAGAATGATGAAGCTGCTTTAATAGCTAGAGATAAAATAGAAGTAGAAATAGAAAAGCTGGAAGTGGTGTCTGATGCCCGTCAGGCTATGCAATCAGATGCACCTGAAGTTCATGAAGATCATTTAATGAAAGTAACTCACTATATAGATGATGATATAAATCATAGCAATATTATCTGTGATCATTATGTTGAAAAGGGTAATGTTGAAGAAGGTTTTGAAGAAGCAGATCATATCTTTGAAAATGAATTTACAACTCAATTTTTAGACCATGTTCCTTTACAGGTAGAAAAAGGAATTGCCGATTATGATCCAGAAACTGAAGTAACGACTATCTGGGCTGCAACTCAATGGCTCCATGATACTCAGGCTGATATGGCTCAGGCTTTAGGAGTTAGTAAAGACAAAGTTAGAATAAAGCAGCCTGTAATAGGAGGAGCTTTTGGTAAAAAAGAAGATATATCTGTTCATATTCATCTGGCTCTAGCTGCAAAGGCAACAGGAAAACCAGTTGCCTTAATTTATAATCGTGAAGAATCCATGATAGCTCAATCTAAACGCCATCCAATGATAATCAGACATAAAACTGGAGTAACAGATGATGGCAGATTAACTGCCTGGCAGACGACTTTAATTGGTGATACAGGGGCCTACGCTTCAAGTGGTGTAGCTGTTGTTCATAAAGCGCTATATCACTGTACCGGTCCTTATATAGTGCCTAATGTCCGAGGTGTGAGTTATACAGTCTATACAAATAATACTTATTGTGGGGCTATGCGAGGCTTTGGAGCAACTCAGATGGCCTTTGCCTATGATTCCCAGATGGATATTATTGCAGATGAACTAGAACTTGACCCTGCTGAATTTCGATTTAAGAACGCTTATAAACCAGGATCTACTACTCCTAATTGCCAGGAATTAAATGAAAGTGTTAATGTAAGAGAAACTATAGAAAAAGTTGAAGAGTTATCTGGCTGGAAGGAGGCTGATAGCGATGCTTAAAAAGGGCCGTGGTTTAGCAACAATAATGTTTGGTTTTGGTTATGGTGAAGGATTTCCAGATCACTCTATAGCTGAAATTGAATTTACAGATGATAAGATATTAATTAGAACTTCAGCTGCCGATGTTGGCCAGGGTGTACAGACTATAGTCACTCAGATTGCAGCAGAAGTTTTAAAGATAAGCCCAGAGTATTTTGAAATCGTTGAAGGTGATACCCATACAACTCAGAATGCCGGCTCGACTTCAGCAACAAGACAGACTTTCTTTACAGGAAATGCAGTTAAAGAAGCAGCTGAAGATCTTTTAGGAAATATTTATCATCATGCCAGTCAATTTTTCACAACAAATCATCCTGAAATGGGAGTTAAAGATGGCAGAGTTTTTCCTCATGGAGACTCAGAAGCTGAGATGACATACTGGGAATTAGCAAAAAAATTAAAAGAAGAAAATATAGAATTAAAGGGAAGAGGAACTTTCTTTCCTAAAACCTATAAACCGGACAAGCGCACAGGTGAATCTAAAAAAATATATGTAGGTTATACCTTTGTCTCTCAGGTAATTGATCTTTTTGTTGATACCATAACCGGTGAGATTACTGTAGATAAAGTTCATACAGCTCTCGATGTTGGTAAAGCAATTAATCCCCAGGGAGTAGAGGGCCAGATTGAAGGCGGGACTGTTCAGGGTATTGGTATGGCAATGATGGAAGAACAGGTAATTGAAAATGGTTTTACTATCAATGCAGATATGAGCCGTTATTTGATACCTACTTCAGTTGATAGTCCTGAGTTTCAATCAGTTTTAATTGAACGAGAAGATACTAAAGGTCCATATGGTGCTAAGGGTATAGGTGAACCCTGTACAATAGCTGCTGCTCCTGCAGTTGCCAATGCTGTTTATGATGCAATAGGAGTGAGGATAAAAGATTTACCGATCACACCAGAAAAGATTAAAGCTGAATTAGCTAAACTTTAAAATAGAAGTTTATTATTATAAGGAGATGATGTTAATGGTTGATTTAAGTCTAGAATTATTTGGAACAGAATTTAAGAATCCTGTTATGCCTGCTGCTGGACCACCGATAAAGGATGCTAAGCTTGCCAAGAAGGCTGCAGAAGGCGGTGCAGGTGCAATAGTAACAAAAACAATCTCTGTAAAAGCTGCACAGGTTCCTCGGCCTAATATGGCTTCAATTAGAGGCGGCTTTATGAATACTGAACTCTGGTCAGAGATGGGTCCAGAGCAATGGCTTGATAATGAATATCCAGAAATAGCTAAACTTGGCCTGCCTGTAATTGTAGGGCTTGGTTATTCTGCTGATGAGATTAAAGAACTGGCAGTAAAAGTAGAGCCCTATGCCGATGCCCTGGAATTGTCTACTCATTATTTAGGAGATGATCCAAGTCCGGTCATAGAAAGTATCAAAGCAGCTAAAGAAGCTTCAGATCTTCCTGTCTGGGTAAAATTAAGTCCCCAGATTGATATCCCAAAATTTGCTAAAGCCGCCGAAGAAGCAGGGGCTGATGGGCTTGTCTTAATTAATTCCTTTGGTCCAACCATAGATTTTGATGTTGAAGACGGACGCCCACTTATGGGTAGTGCCAATGGCTTTGGCTGGTTATCAGGGCCGGCAATCTTCCCGCTTGCTTTAAGAGCAGTCTATCAGGCTGTAACCAGTGTTGATATCCCAGTAATTGGTGTTGGAGGTATCAGTAACGGTATAGATGCAATTAAAATGATAATGATGGGAGCTCAGGCTGTTCAGGTATGTACAGCTCCTATTGTTAAAGGACCTAAAATCTACGGCAAGATAGTTAAAGAGATGGAAGAGTTTATGGAAGAGCATGGCTATTCATCACTTGATGAAATTAGAGGTATGGCCATAGAAGAAATGTATAACGAAGATAAATTTGAAACTGTAGTTCCAGAAGTAACTGAAGAAAACTGCACAACCTGTATGCTCTGCATTGAAAGCTGTGTTTATTATGCAATCGAATTAGATGAGTCAGAAGAATTCATCAAAATTGACCCTGAAAAATGTGCAGGCTGTGGCCTATGTGTAACCAGGTGTAACTTCGACGCCTTACATTTGCCCTCACAACAGTAGGTTGATTGATATGAATAAATCACTATTAAAGGTTGCCAGAGGTGATGAGAAAGCAGATTTAGTCTTAAAAAATGGTAAGATAGTTGATTTATATAATTGCGAAATAATTGAGGCTGATTTAGCAATAAGTGCAGGAATAATTATAGGTCATGGAGAATATAAAGGCAGGGAAGAAAAAGATCTAGAAGGAAAATATATTCTTCCAGGATTTATCGATGCGCATCTCCATCTCGAAAGTTCAATGGTTGAGCCGGCAGAATTTTGCCGGCTTGCTATTAACCGAGGGACATTGACAGTAATAGCTGATCCCCATGAAATTGCCAATGTAACTGGTATAGATGGGATCAAGTATTTTTTAGATCAGGGGAATAAGCTGCCCTGGAATTTTCATCTGATGCTCCCGTCATGTGTTCCAGCTACAGAGGCAGAAACTACAGGAGCAAATTTAACTGCTGATGAGCTTTATTCTCTTATAGATGAACAAGGTGTCTTTGGCCTGGGAGAAATGATGGACTATTCAGGAGTTATAAATGGTAATCAGATAGTCTGGGATAAACTTGAAACCTTTAAAGATTATTTTATAGATGGCCATGCCCCTGAGGTGACAAATAAAGAACTGAATGCCTATTTACTGGGAGGTATTCAAGCTGATCATGAATGTACAACAGCAAAAGAAGCTAAAGAAAAAGTTGCAAAAGGCATGAATGTAATGATTAGAGAAGGTTCAGTTACTAAAGACATGGAAGAATTATTACCTGCAGTCAACGATATAAATAATTATCTATTTATGCTGGCTACTGACGATAGGCATGCAGACGATCTCTTATTAGAAGGCCAGATAGATTATCTAATAAAAAGAGCAATAGAACTGGGTATGGAGCCGATCAAGGCATATAGACTGGCTACTTTAAATCCAGCAAAAGCATTGGGCTTAAATGATAGAGGTGCTATTAGTCCAGGCAAGAGGGCAGATTTAGTCATAATCGATGATCTTGAAAAAGTAAAAATTTCTGAAGTTTATAAAGATGGTGAACTTATTTCAAAAGATTATAAAGAGACTGGCTTCCCTAATATAAATAAAGATGCTGAAATTTATCAGAATGTTATTGATACTGTAAATATTTCCGAAGTTAAAAAAGAAGATTTTTCCTTGCCTCTGGCTAAAACTTATCGTGTAATTGAATTAATTGAAAATCAGATAATTACCAGAGAGCGAGAGATGGAAAGAAAGCCTGGTGAAAATCCAGAAGAATTTTTAATCAGGAATAAATTGACCAGAGTTGCAGTTATTGAAAGACATAATGCTACTGGCAATATAGGCCTGGGGCTTCTTAATGGACTGGATATTAAAAAGGGAGCCATAGCAAGTTCTGTTGCCCATGATTCTCATAATATAATAGTAGCAGGTAGAAATAGAGAAGACATGATTAAAGCTGTCAGAAGGCTGGAAGATTTATCAGGTGGCCAGGTGGTTGTATCTGAAGGAGAAGTTATAGCAGAACTACCATTACCAATTGCAGGTTTAATGTCAGACCTTTCAATGGAGGAAGTTTCTAAAAGGCTTAAAGCCCTGGATAAAGCTGCAGCAGATATTGGTATTAATTTAGAGAGTCCATTTATGGTCCTGGCATTTTTGGCGCTACCGGTTATTCCAGATATTAAAATAACTGATCAAGGTTTATATGATGTTAAATCTTCAAAACATATAGATTTAACTGTAAATTAAGGATTTCTACTACAAAGGAGGTGTTAAAACAGCAGATATTATTTATGATAATGAAATTTATGTTGGTGGGTTAGACTATACAAGGAGGTAATAAAAAAGATGGCAAATGATCGTCAGGTAGAACCGGCTAAGGAAGGCTTTTTGAATGATGTTTTTAAGTTACGTGAAAATAATACAAATGTAAAAACAGAGGTTATTGCAGGTATTACTACATTTATGACTATGGCCTATATTATATTTGTTAATCCCTCAATATTAAGTGATGCTGGCATGCCATTCGATGGCGTTTTCATTGCTACTATTGCAGGTATTATTCTAGGTACTCTGGCAATGGCAGCTTTAACAAATTATCCATTTGCACTGGCTTCTGGGATGGGGCTTAATGCATTTTTTGCTTATTCAGTTGTAATAGGTATGGGGGTAGCCTGGCAGGTAGCTCTAGGAATTATTTTCTTTGAAGGTGTATTATTTATTGTATTAAGTGTTACTCCTGTAAGAGAAATGATAGTCAACTCGATTCCTATGTGCTTAAAGACTGGAATTTCGACTGGTATAGGGCTATTTATTGCCTTTATAGGTTTTCAGAATGCTGGAATGGTTGTAGGCGATGACGCTACTTTAGTTGCAATTGGAGAAGTTTTATCCGGGCCTGGGCTTGTTGCTATGGTAGGACTTGTTCTTGCAGGAATATTATATGCTTTAAAAATTAAAGGAGCCTTACTCTGGGGTATTATCGGAGCAACTTTATTTGGTTTTATCAATGGAGTTACTCCTATGCCAGATGGTGTAGTTCAGGTACCTTCATTTGCTGCCTGGAATGAGGTTTTATTTGAATTGGATATTGCTTCAGTTTTTGATGCAAGTTTAATTGCAGTAATCCTTTCATTCCTGTTTGTTGACCTTTTCGATACAGCAGGAACTCTGGTTGGCGTTAGTCAGCAGGCTGGTTATCTTGATGAAAATGGAGATTTACCTAAAGCAAGTCGGGCACTTTTAGCAGATGCCATTGGTACAACAGGTGGTGCTCTCTTTGGTACAAGTACAGTTACAACATATATTGAATCAGCCTCAGGAGTAGCTGAAGGAGGTAGAACCGGTCTAACAGGTGTAGTTGTATCATTATTATTCTTCCTTTCCTTATTCTTTATGCCTATAGTTGGAATAGTACCAGCAGCTGCTACAGCACCGGCATTGATTATTGTTGGTACCATGATGATGACCAACATAACTAAGCTAGACTGGGATGATTATACTGAGATATTACCGGCATTTATGACAATGGTTGTTATGCCTTTCTCCTATTCAATTTCTGATGGGATTGCAGTTGGTTTTATAGTTTACCCATTAATTAAACTATTTACCGGTCAGGGAGACGATGTTCACTGGCTTGTATATGTCTTAGGTGTTGTCTTTGTAGCCTATTTCGTATTTCTTTAAAATTAAAATAATAATTTTGCATAAATCGGGCGGGGTTTCCCCGCCCTTTATTAGTATGAACGCTTGTAAGTTGAGCCGACATAGAATATAATAGAAGATGGAGTCGAAAAATTTTTGCTACATATTTTTTAGGGACCTGCCGGTTACCCGACAGTTACCAAGTAGTATCTCTTAACAAATTTCACAAAGTTTTTTTAATATTATTTATTAAGAAATTAGTCTATTTTTTAAAAGGAAAATAGTAAGAAATATAGAATAAATTATATGAGAAATCAAATTTGATTTCAGTAAGGAGGATAATACTTTGAAAGATAAATTCAAAGAGTTAAAGGAAAAACGAGATAAGATAAAATTAGGCGGCGGTCAGAAAAGGATTGACAAGCAGCATGACAAGGATAAGTATACAGCCCGAGAGCGAATAGATATGCTTCTAGACGATGGCAGTTTTCAGGAAATCGGCATGTTTGTTAAACATAGAGTAGGAGATTTAGGTCTTGACGAAAAAGAGATTCCAGGCGAAGGTGTAGTTACAGGCAGAGGAACGATTAATGGTAGAAACATCTTTGTCTTTGCTCAGGATTTCACTGCTATGGGCGGTTCTCTAGGTGAGATGCATGCTAAAAAGATCTGGAAAGTCATGGACCTTGCTGAAAAAGCAGGAGCTCCTTTAATTGGACTTAATGATTCTGGAGGTGCCAGAATTCAGGAAGGGGTCCATTCCTTAAGTGGTTACGGTGGAATATTTTATCGCAACTCCCGTAATTCAGGAGTAATCCCTCAACTTTCAGTAATACTGGGCCCCTGTGCCGGTGGTGCAGTCTATTCACCAGCCCTGACAGATTTTATCTTCATGGTTGATAAAACCAGCAAGATGTTTATTACCGGCCCCCAGGTTATTAAATCTGTTACCGGTGAAGAGGTAACTGCTGAAGATCTTGGCGGGGGAATGGCCCACAATCAATTTAGCGGGGTAGCCCATTTTCTTGATAATAATGAAGATGCCTGTTTTGATAGAATCAAAAAATTACTATCATTTATTCCTGATAATAATATGCAGTCACCTCCATTTAAAGAGACTTCTGATCCCCTGGATAGGACTGAAGAGGCCTTAAGAACTACTGTACCAGAATCACCAAATAAAGCTTATGATATCAGAGATGTCATAGAATTAGTCGTTGATGACCAGGATTTCTTAGAAGTCCAGCCCTATTTTGCAGCCAATGTAGTTGTTGGTTTTGCCAGATTAGGCGGCCACAGTGTTGGAATCATAGCCAATCAGCCTAAAGTAAAAGCAGGTTGTCTGGATATTGATTCTTCAGATAAAGCGGCCCGTTTTATCCGCTTCTGTGATTCATTTAATATCCCGGTTCTAACATTAACTGATGTACCTGGGTACCTACCAGGCGTAGAACAGGAACATGGTGGAGTTATCAGACATGGCGCCAAGCTCTTGTATGCCTATAGTGAAGCAACTGTTCCTAAATTAAATGTTATCCTACGGAAGGCATATGGTGGTGCCTACATAGCAATGAGTAGTTCCCACCTCGGTGGAGATTATGTCTTTGCCTGGCCCCAGGCTGAAATAGCAGTAATGGGTCCCCAGGGAGCAGCAAATATTATCTATCGCAAAGAGATTAAAAATGCCGATAATCCAGAAGAAGTCAGGCAGGAAAAGATAGATGAATATAGAGAAAGCTTTGCTAACCCCTATCAGGCAGCAGCCCAGGGTTTTGTTGATGATGTGATTTTACCTGAAAACACCAGGCCAGAACTTATCAGGGCCTTAGAATCTATTAAAGAGAAAAAAGATGAATTACCAGCTAAAAAGCATGGTAATTTCCCTGTATAATCTAAAAACAGGAATTGAAAGGGGGAGAAAATGTCACCTCTAGAATTAGTTAAAGATGCTGAGACACTGGCAGAGATGTCATTAGGTGATACTTTAATTGCAGGAGTACAGATAGCAATGGTAGGTATGATAGTAGTCTTTAGTATTTTATTTATCTTAATGATTTCAATTAAAATTATGGAAAAAGTAGTTAATGGAAATGACAAAGTACCAGGAGGAAAAGTAGGTGATAAAAGTATGTCATCCCTGGAACAAGGAACAACTAAAAAGGATAAGATTAGTGATGATAAACTTGATCCAGAAATACTTGCAGTAATTTCAGCTTCCATTCAGAGTTATTATGGTTCAAATAAAAAGTTTAAAATTTTGAGGGTTAAAAGTCAGGGAGAAAAGATATCAGCCTGGGGCCAGCAGGCCAGAGGCGGTAAGAAGAAATAACTATTGAGGAGGAAATATCTTAATGAGTAAAAAGTTTAAAATCACAGTCGAGGGAAAATCATATGAGGTTGAAGTTGAAGAATTAGGAAATACAGGTTCATCTAACCCTTCAGCTGCTCAAAAAACTCAGTCAACTGAAAGAGTTCAGGCACCTGCACCAAAAAAGTCACCTGCAGGCAGTTCCAAACAGCAGCCAGCAGCTACTGGCGGTGGGGTTGTTGAAGCTCCAATGGCCGGGAAAATTATAGATGTAAAAGTATCAAAAGGCGAAAAAGTAAATCAGGGTGATTTAATCGTAGTTTTAGAAGCTATGAAAATGGAAAATGAGATATATGCTCCTGCAGCTGGAGAAGTAACTGAAGTAATGGTTGCTGCAGATGATTCAGTAAATTCTGGTGAGGCTCTCTTAAAGATTGAGTAGACCCAGCCAAAGGAGGTAAAGAATTTGTTCTCAACACTGGTCGACTTTTTTAGTAAGTCAGGCTTATTACTTATAGGTTATAAGGACCTTATCATGATTATTGTGTCATTTGTCTTACTATATTTAGGTATAGTTAAAAAATATGAACCATTACTGTTAGTTCCCATAGCTTTTGGAATGCTTTTAGTTAACCTGCCTATGACCGGTTTGATGGGAGAGGCTACAGCAACTCAACCTGCTGGTCTATTCCATTATTTTTACATGGGTAATGCTCTAGGGGTCTTTCCTCCATTAATCTTTTTAGGTGTCGGCGCCATGACAGATTTTGGACCATTAATTGCCAACCCTAAAAGTCTGCTGCTGGGAGCAGCAGCTCAATTTGGTATCTTTGTAACTTTTCTTGGAGCTATTCTGTTGGGCTTTACCGGTCAGGCAGCAGCACCAATCGGGATTATTGGTGGTGCAGATGGGCCAACAGCTATTTATTTATCCAGTTTACTGGCCCCAGAATATTTAGGGGCAATTGCCATAGCAGCTTATTCCTATATGGCTTTAGTTCCTGTTATCCAGCCACCTATCATGAAGTTATTAACCAATAAGAAAGAAAGACAGATTAAAATGGAACAACTCAGACCGGTTTCTAAAAAAGAAAAGATTATCTTCCCAATCATGGTCTCAGTTATTGTTATTTTATTGGTACCTGCTTCAGCGCCTTTAATTGGAATGTTAATGCTAGGTAATTTATTTAAAGAGGCAGGGGTAGTAGATAGATTAAGCGATGTAGCAAAAAATGCCCTGGTTAATACTGTAACTATCTTTCTTGGAGTGGCAGTTGGAGCAAGTGCTTCTGCAGATAGATTTCTCCAGGCAGATACATTATTGATCCTTGGCCTTGGAGTTATTGCTTTTGCCTTTGGTACGGCAACAGGAGTTATCCTTGCAAAGGTAATGAACTACTTTAGTACCAGTAAAATTAATCCTCTAATCGGTGCAGCAGGGGTCTCGGCAGTTCCAATGGCGGCCAGAGTTGTTCAGAAGGTTGGCCAGCAGGAAAATCGTTCAAACTTTCTTCTAATGCATGCTATGGGTCCCAATGTAGCAGGAGTAATAGGTTCAGCAGTTGCTGCCGGCGTCCTATTATCGATCTTCGGTTAAGTGATTAAGATGGAAGTATATGCACTGGTAGGCCCCAGTGGAAGCGGGAAAAGTCATAGAGCCAGGGTTGTCGCTTACGATTATGATATTCCCTTAATATTAGATGACGGCTTACTAATTCATGATGGCAAAATTATCGGTGGTTCTTCAGCAAAGCGAGAAAACAGTAAACTGGCAGCTATTAAAAGGGCTATTTTTCATCATCAGGATCATTTAGAAGAGGTAAAACAAGCAATAAAGACCAGTCAGGCTGATAAATTATTGGTATTAGGAACATCTATTGAGATGGTTGAAAAGATAGTTTCCAGGCTGGACTTGCCAGAAATAAAAGAACTGATTATGATTGAAGATATTGCTTCAGATGAAGAGATAGCCCAGGCTATCGAAACTAGAAACAGAGAAAATAAACATGTTATTCCAGTTCCAACGATCGAGGTTAAAAGCCAGTTTCTTGGCTATTTTATTGACTCATTAAAAGTTTTATTTAATAGAGAAGAAGATGACCTGGCCAGAGAGAGTACTGTTGTCAGAGCTAGATTTAATTATCTAGGCGGCCTGATTGTCTATAATAAAGTATTTAGAGATGTAGT
This sequence comes from Bacillota bacterium, assembly GCA_051745425.1. Classification (GTDB taxonomy): domain Bacteria; phylum Bacillota; class Halanaerobiia; order Halanaerobiales; family Halarsenatibacteraceae; genus Halonatronomonas. The sequence goes on along the minus strand of JBNJEB010000005.1, from coordinate 4,834 downwards.
TTATTATGTTTCCAGTAATACTGAAATTATAAATCAGCTAAGAAATGTTCGAATTTCAAAGTCAGAAGACGGTATGACTATAAATATTGTAGTTATAATCCAGTATGGTTATGTAATACCTGAAGCACTCAATGATTTTAAAAAAGAATTAACAGAGTCACTGGAGCGATTTACAGGTGTAGATATTAAAGCTATTAATATTGAAGTTGCCGGCATGGAGGTTGATAGAGATGATCTCAGCAATAATTCTAGCAGCAGGTGAGGCCAGTAGAATGGGCAGGCTTAAACAGTTACTGCCCTGGGGAGAGAGTACTATCCTTGGAACAGTAATTAATAATATTCAGGAATCTGAACTGGATGGCCAGGTCCGGGTGGTATTAGGTGCTGAATCTGAACGGATCAAAAAGGAACTTTCAGATTATAACTGCCAGTTCTTAACTAATCCAGATTATACCCGGGGAATGTTCAGTAGCGTTATGACTGGAATCCAGGATCTCCCTGAAAAAACAACTGGCTTACTATTTATGCTGGCCGATCAACCCCTGGTAACGACAGATATTTACAATCGGCTTATCAGTTATTTTAAGGAAGAAGAGCCATTACTTTTAGTCCCAAGCTATAATCAGCGCCGGGGTCATCCTTTAATAATCTCAGCTGAGCTTATTCCGGAGATCCATAAACTGGGAGAAGATGGTGACCCTGAAGGTGGCTTAAGGGCTCTTTTAGATAAATATGAAGACGAGATTGAGTATTATAATGTCGATAAAGAGGGCGTAATCATTGATTTAGATTATTATGAAGATTACCAGAAGTATCATTCAGGACCTCAGTCTTAAGGATGTGATAATTTGAGCCAATATAAGGTTAACTATAAAATCTGGCTGGAAAAAGAAGATAAGGTTTTTGGTGAGGGGCCCAGAGAGATACTCCAGTTAATTGACCAGACAGGCTCTCTCCATCAGGCTGCCAAGAAGATGAATATGTCTTATAGCCAGGCCTGGAACCTAATAAAAACATTAGAAGAGCGCCTTGGTTTCAAGCTTATATCTACCCAGGCCGGGGGCAAAGGCGGAGGTGGCTCCAGTTTAACAAAAGAAAGCCGGGAGCTGCTAAAAAATTATTCCAGATTTATTGAAGAAGCTGAAAAGAGTTTAAAAGAATTAGAAGAGAGATTTTTTTAGATATCGTTATATAAATTTAGATATAACGAACGGAGGTATCTAATGACAGGTCAAAAAGGTTTATTGGATTTATGGGAGATTAGCCCTGGTCAACTTAGCTGGTTTATTGGGGCAGGTGGTAAGACAACCACCATAAATAAGATAGCCGGTGAATTAAATTATCGCAAAACTATAATTTCAACAACAACAGCAATCTTAAAACCTGAAGCTATTCCCCATAAGGTAGTATTTATAAATAACTATCAGGAGTTATATGATAGGGTAGCCCAATATTTTCAGGCTGATACTGGAAAACCAGGAGCATTAGTCCTGGCATCAGCTAAAAAGGAGCATCCTTTAAATAAATTAAAGGGCCAAAAATTAATTGGTTTAAAACCAGAATGGTTAGCAAAAGTAGCTAAAGAGTTTCCTGAACTTTATTATCTGATAGAAGCTGACGGGGCGGCAAATAGACCAATAAAAATTCCAGCAGACCATGAACCGGTTTTGCCAGAAACTATTGATAATTTATTTCTGCTTCAGGGATTAAGTTCACTAAAAAGAGCATATAATAAAAATATCGATAAGAGAATCATGCATAGGGCTGAATTATTTAAAGATAGCAACAAAAAATTGGCACTAAGCAGTTATAAAATGCTCTATAGCCCTCAATATTGGGGCAATAATCGATTTAAAAGTGCTAAGCAGATAAGATTTATCTTAACCCAAATCAACGGCGATATTTTAGGTTTTACTAGATATTTGACTGAGTATTTATATAAAGAATATCTTAGCCTGGATAATTTAAAATCAATTACTGCAGTCAATTATCGGAAACAGCCAGAAGCAATCTATCATATTGATAGAGAGGAGTATCTTAAGCATGGAAATACTAAATTTAAAAGCTATTAAAGTTTTGCTCAAAGGCGGTGGAGATTTAGCCTCTGGAATAGGATATAGATTAAATAGGGCAGGTTTCAGGCTGCTGGTTGTTGAAAAGCCAGAACCAACAGCAATTAGAAGAACTGTTTCGTTTGCCAGTGTGATTTATCAGGACCAGCTAGAAATCGAAGGTGTTACCGGTAAAAAAGTAATTAATTTTGAAGAGGTTAACCAGTGCTGGCAAAAAAGAGAAGTCCCGGTGATTACAACTAATGAAAGAGATTTATTAGCAAAGTTTAAGCCAGATATAATTATTGATGCCAGAATGCTAAAAGAAAAAACCGACCAGACAATAGATGAGGCTGAACTGGTCATCGGAATAGGTCCAGGTTTTACAATTAACAAAAACTGCAACCTTGCTGTAGAAACAAATCGGGGCCACCATTTAGGTCGGGTTATCACTGAAGGTTCCACTGCAGAGAATACAGGTAGTCCTGGCAATGTTAATGGATATACAGATGAAAGGGTAATCCATGCCCCTGAGGCTGGAGTCTTCCAATCAGATTGCCAGATAGGCCAAAAAGTAAAGGCTGGAGCTGTAGTTGGAAGAGTTAATGATAAGCTATTAAAAGTAGAAATTGATGGTGTTATTAGAGGTCTTTTAAAACCAGGCATTAAAGTTAAAGCCGGCACTAAGCTGGCTGATGTCGACCCAAGGTCTGAAAAAGATTATTGTTATTACATTTCAGATAAAGCACTGGCAGTAGCCGGAGGAGTCTTAGAAGCAATTTTTTACTGGTATAATTCAGAGAATATGGAGGGAGTCTTATAAATTATGGGCAAGTTTTTTTGGAGAGATTTAGAGAACTTAATGGATAGCGGAGCTAGCGGACTGATTGTGACTTTCACTGCCGGCGATTTTTCAGGAGAATTTTCTCCTTTTGCAAAAGGAGATCGCCTTGTAATTACAGATGATAAGTGGCTTACTTCAGCAAAAAATAAAAACAATCTTGATATAGATTATTTCAGGGAGATATTCGATGAGTATAAGAATATTAATCAACCTGTTTTAGAAAAGCTCAGCACCCAGAATGGAGAGATAGAAGTATATCTTGAAAATCTCCAGCAGCTTGAACGCCTGATGCTCTTTGGTGCCGGCCATGTGGCCCAGCCACTAGCTAAAATTGCTGCAATGAATGATTTTACTGTAGAGGTTATTGATGATAGAGAAGATTTCAATAATCCAGAAAACTTCCCTGATGCAGATAAACATCACTGCCAGAGCTTTGCTGGATTCCTTAAAGATTATCAGCCTCGGCCAGGTGATTATATAGTTATTGTAACCAGAGGTCACCAATATGATTATGATGTCTTAAAATCAGTTATTTCTGGTGACTGGAAATATCTCGGTATGATAGGTAGCAAGCGTAAAGTTAAATTATTATTTGATGACTTAAAAAATGAAAAGCTTGACTTAAGTAGACTGGAGCAGGTAGATGCCCCGATTGGAATTGAGATAAATAGCGAGACACCTGCTGAAATAGCAGTTTCAATTATGGCAGCAATGATTAAGAGGAGGCGATCTGAATAATGGAGTTAGAACTGGTCAATAAATTAGTTGAGGCTGAAAAAGAAGAAAAAACAGTAGTTTTAGCTACAGTCATTAAGGCCCATGGATCTTCTCCTAGAGCAGAAGGGGCCCAGATGCTGGTCTGGCCTGATAGTTCAATTGCTGGTACAATTGGAGGAGGTCCTGCAGAAGCCGAAGTCATTGAAAAATCAATTGAGCTGCTTCAAGCTAATCAAAAAGATCCTCTCAAACTACATTTTAAAATGGACAATGATACTTCAGCAGAAACCGGTGGAATCTGCGGAGGTAATGTCGATATATTTTTAGAACCATACAATTTCACTAACGAAGGAGTGCACTAAAATTGGAAAAATTAGCAGTTGAAGATGCAGTAGGCCATGTTTTAGCTCATGATATAACTGAGATTAAGCCAGGTGAAGATAAAGGGCCTGCTTTTAAAAAAGGCGATATAATTAAAGAAGAAGATATTCCCCATCTCCTTGATTTAGGCAAGAGACATATCTATATCTGGGAGAAAAAACCTGGTTATCTCCATGAAAATGAGGCAGCAGCCAGACTGGCAGATTTAGGCCAGGGCACGAATATTAAAAGAGCAGAACCATCAGAGGGTAAAATCAATCTCTATGCAGCCAGAGATGGCCTGCTTAAAATTGATAAAGAGCTTTTATTTAAAATAAATATCAAAGATAAATTAATGATGGCAACCAGGCATAATTATACTCCAGTTAAAGAGGGAGATTATTTAGCTGGAACCAGAATTATTCCTCTATTAATTGCTGAAGAGGAGATTAAGGCAGTTGAAACGGAAATTAAAAATCAGAAAATAATTGATGTTATTCCATATGAAAGTAAAAAAGCAGCTATCATTACAACAGGTAGTGAAGTTTATGAGGGCAGAATCAAAGATAAATTTACACCAGTTGTTGAAGAAAAGCTCTCAAATTATAATATTAAAACAGTCCATAAAAAACTGGTGACTGATGATAAAGATTTAATTACAGAGGCTATAGAAGAGGCTATTGCATTAGGAGTAGATATAGTTGTCTGTACAGGAGGTATGTCAGTAGATCCAGATGATTTAACGCCGGCGGCAATTAAGAATGCAGCCGATCAGGTAATAACCTATGGTGCTCCAGTACTCCCAGGAGCAATGTTTATGCTCGGCTATCAGAATGGTGTTCCTCTGGTTGGTTTACCTGGT
>JBNJEB010000004.1:0-40214 GCA_051745425.1 Bacillota bacterium | reverse complement strand
TTGTCGGAATCCCTTTACCTTCATCACACTGACCTGAAATCTCCTTATTATAATAAGAATTTAGTATCTGCCCCTCATTTATCCCTGCAAAACCACCGACATGAGCTTCACCTTTAACCTCACCGATAGAATAAGAATAAGTTATCATCCCAAGATTAGCACCTACTAAACCTCCGATAAACTCCTGACCAGAAACATTGCTTTCTGAGAAACTTTTACTAATAGTCCCATCATTCCCACCGGCCAGGCCTCCAGTGAATTTATTTCCTTTAATATCACCTTTAGCATACGTCCCAATTATTATACCGGTATTACCACCAACCAGACCACCTACAGTCTCTATTCCGTAAATTTTAACTCTAGCTCTAGATTTCATAATAACATTTAAATTTGAACCAACCAGGCCACCAACATCTTTATCTGCCTTAATTACACCTTGAACTGCGCAATTGGATAATTCGCCTTCATTCCAGCCAACAATACCACCGACATAAGAGTTACCTGTTATCTTTATTCTTTTAAGCTTAACATTCTCAACTTTTGAATACTCAGAAATAGCTCCAAAAAGACCTAAATCCTGGCTTTCTGGTGAATCAATTCTTAAATTAAAAATGGAAAAATTATTGCCATTATAATTACCTGAAAATTTCTCCTGTTTATGTCCCAGAGGTTTCCATCCAGAACCAATTATAAATGCTGATAAATCTATATTAGCAATCTGTATAAAAGATTTGTTCAAACAATATCTTATATTATATAATTGCTGGGCATTAGAAATTAAGTAAGGGTTAGCTCTTGTTCCCTTACCTCCTGCAAAATTATAATCTTCAAATTTCGTCATCCTGATCACCTGCTATCTTTTTAAGATTCAAAAACAACTTTACTTTGAGCAATTAAACTAGTAATATAATTATATCATAAACTAACTATAAAAGGAAAATTTGATTAATAAATAATCATCAGGAGGAATAAAAATGAATAATAACCAACAGAATCAACTGGCCAGAGAAAAAAGCCCATATTTACAACAACATGCCGATAACCCTGTTAACTGGTTCCCCTGGTCTGAAGAAGCTTTCAAAAAAGCCAGAGAAGAGGATAAACCTATCTTTTTGTCTATAGGTTATTCTACCTGCCACTGGTGTCATGTAATGGAAAATGAATCATTTAATGATAAGAGTTTAGCTGAATTATTAAATAAGCATTTTATATCTATAAAAGTTGATAAAGAAGAAAAGCCTGAAATAAACTCAATCTATATGGAAGTCTGTCAGACCATGACTGGAAGCGGCGGTTGGCCCCTGACAATTCTAATAACACCTGATAAAAAGCCTTTCTTTGCTGGAACTTACTTCCCTAAAAAAAATCTTATAAACATTTTAAAACAAACTAAAAATCTCTGGCAGAATGAAAAAGAAAAGTTGCTTGATCAGGGCAATAATGTTACAGATGCTTTACAAAGAGCCCATTCAGGCAAACAATTTAGATCTAACTTTGAAATAAATACAGAGGAAAAGTCTAACTTAATTGATCAGGCCGCCAGCAAATTAATTGGAGAAGTTGACAATAAGTTTGGAGGCTTTGGCTCTAAACCTAAATTTCCACAACCTCAAAAACTGCTCTTTTTAATTCAATATAATAAATTAACTGGCCAGCAAGAATCTCTGGAATCAGCAGAATTAACTTTAAATAAAATGGCCAGAGGTGGCATTTATGACCAGATAGGATATGGCTTTGCCCGTTATTCAACTGATAGAAAATGGTTAGTACCTCATTTTGAAAAAATGCTCTATGATAATGCCCTTCTAACCCTGGCTTACCTGGATGCCTACCAGGCAACAGACAATAAAGAATATATGATAATTGCTGAAGAAATTCTTCAATATCTTGAAAGAGAGATGCTTTCCCCGGAAGGAGGATTCTATACCGCTGAAGATGCAGATGTAGATGGGAAAGAAGGTGAATTCTACCTCTGGAAAAAAGCTGAAATAATTGATATACTGGGACAGAAAAAGGGAGTTAAATTCTGCCAGGATTATGGTATTACTAAAACTGGCAATTTTGAGGGTAAAAATATTCCAAACCTGATAAATACAGAAGAAAATCTTCAAGATATTCGTTTAAAATGGAAGGCTGAATTAAGACAATTACATGAAATAAGAAAAGAAAGAAAACGACCATTTAAAGATGATAAAATCCTAACAGGCTGGAATGGACTTGCTATCGCTGCCTTTGCCAGGGCCGGCAAAGTTTTAGGTGAAAATAAATATTACTTGATAGCTGAAGAAGCTTTTAATTTTATTGATGCTAAACTCAAGAAAGAAGATGGAACTTTGTTAGGCCGATATCGAGATGGCCAGTCGGACCATCCTGCCCAGGCAGAAGCATATTCATTTCTTATCTTCGGTTTAATAGAATTATACCAGGCCGGCTATAATCCTAAATTTATTAAAGAAGCTCTTAATCTAAACGAAATAATGTTAAATAGATTTTGGGATGAAGAAGCTGGAGGTTTATTTGTGACCAGGAAAGATCAAAATGAGCTACCATTTAACAAAAAAGAAATATATGATGGTGCTATACCTTCAACAAATTCAATAGCAGCCTTTAACTGGTATCGTTTATTTTCATTAACCTATGATAATAAATACAGAAAATTAGTCGAAAAACAACTCAAATATTTTTACAGCCAGATAAAAAATCAACCTCAAGAATTTTCAGCATTTATGAGTGCATTAATGCTTGAAATATCAGGTTTAAGAGAGATCATCATTATTACAGATCAAGAAAATTATATCTCTGAACTAATTACTGAACTTGCTAACAGTTACCTGCCTTTTACCAGTCAATTAGTTATCACCCCGGATTCAAGAGGTGAAATCAAGCAAATAAATCAAATAGCTGCAGAAAGAAAAAACAAAAATAATTGGACTATTTATATCTGTCAGGACCAAACCTGTCAGCAACCAATAACTACTTTAGCTCAATTCAAAAAAATGTTATAAATAATTCAAACATTAATTAATAGAGGTGTTATCCAAATGAGTACTGCAGAACTTTTTAATAAAATAATTAATCATAAAAGAAAACTCAATAATCAAAAGCCCACTATCATAACTGGAGATGGCGGACTGGGAACAGAATTTATAAAAAGAAATTCTGCTAGTAAAGAAACTCCTTTTAAATATAATCTAAATAATCCTGAACTGGTAGCCAGCATCCATCAGGATTATCTTAATGCCGGAGCAGATATTATTACCACAAATACTTTTTCAGCCAATAAACTGTATTTAAAGCAGGAGAAAAAATCTGCAGGATTAACTGAAAACCAATTAAAAAATACAATTGCTAATATAAATAAATCTGGAGCAGAAATAGCAGTTAATTCCAGAGATAATTATATAAAGGAAAGCAAAAGAGAATTTCCAATTCTAGTTGCAGGAAGTATTGGCCCCACAGGTTCTGAGGAAGCTATTTTCCCGGATAAAAATGATAATCATAAAAAACTAGTAACAGCCTTCAGGGAGCAGATTAAAGCCCTCTATGAAGGAGGAGTTGAACTGCTAATAATTGAAACTTTTTCATATCATCTTGAATTAAAAGCCGTTTTAGAAGCATTAAAAGAATTTGAACTGCCGGCAATAGTTAATATGTCTTTTGATAGTTATACTAATACTAATTATGGAACAGATATTAGTGATTTTGCTGATTTAATCAAAATCACACCTAAAGATTTAATTCTGGCAGCCGGATTTAACTGCATTACACCAGAACCAGGCTACCAGGAGACAATCAATAGATTTATTAATTCTGTAAACCTGCCTTTAAGTATTTATTATAATGCTGGAAAACCTGAACTCAACTTAAAGACTGGCGAAACAGTATACAAATCAAGAGATACTTTTTTTAAAGAAATCAAAAGTCTATTTCAGCTTAATAAGCCAGATACCATAATAATTGGAGGCTGCTGTGGAACTAATCCAGCCACAATTAAAAAGATTCATGAACTATTTAAATTTAATGAGTAACTACTTTTCAATCCCGGTCCTGGCCATAACCCCCTGTTGATAATAATGTTTAATTTCTTTCATCTCAGTTACTAAATCAGCTTTATCAATTAAAGAATTTTTAGCCATTCGGCCTGTTAATATCACTTCAACATTTTCAGGCCGATTATTTATTACTTCAAATAGCTCATCTTCATCAATAAGACCAAAAAATATTGCAATTGCAACTTCATCAATTATTACAACCTGATATTCGCCAGAGTTGATAGCTTCTTTAATCTCTGCTAAACCATTCCTGGCAGAAGCTTTGTCATCTTCATCTGGCTGACCATTTATAAAAGCCTCTTCCCCATACTGTCGAATATCAATATTATCAATATTTTTCAATGCTTTAATCTCACTATATTCACCATTTTTGATAAATTGACTAAAAAACACTTTTAGGTCTGCTCCAATTGCCCTGATTGCTAGACCAATTGCTGCTGTAGTTTTACCTTTACCATTTCCAGTATATAAATGTACCTGTCCCTTCATTTTATCATCCCCTTGCAATATTTTTAAAATAAAAAGTACTGCCCCGATTAAGAGGCAGCAGATAAGAATAGGGATGTTTTTAAAAAGAAGATTTAAGACAATCTAATCTCTATAAAAACAAGTTATCCTTCGCCACCTCTCTCGCCGGAAGTAGTCCGAAGTACTTAATAATGGCAGGTCTTCTGGCTTCAGTTTATAACTTTATATCCCTTCCCATTTTAAAACAGTGGAATATAAAAACAAAAACTGTTACAGCTGCGGCTACAGCAACGGATTTTCACCGTTTTCCCTATAAAAACCATTATTAGAACTAAATATATTTAATTTTGACTACGTATTTACTATAACATTTTCTTTTAAAATGTCAAATTCAATTTAGATATAAACCATAAAACATTTTGAAATTATTAATCTATATATTATAATAATTGAAATATAATTTTAGATAGTTTATAATATAGATAAAGTAATTAATTTTTTTGAAAAAGGAGTGTTATTTTATGAAAGAAAATCTAGCAATTAGCGATAGTAAAACAATCGAGCTCTTGTGTGATCCTTTTACTATTGATATAATCAATACTTTAGAAATGAACCCATTAAGTAAAAATGAAATTGCAGAAAAATTAAATGAAAGCTCAGAGCTCATATCTAAATACGTAGACAAGATGGAAGAAGGTAATTTACTAAAAAAGACAGATAAAGGTTTTAAACTAACAGCAAAATCATTTACTGCTGACGGTAACTTAAATCTTTCATCTGCCAGAAATGCCCAGAACAATATCTCTGGATTTATAAATCACCTGGAGAATAATTTGAGGGATCAAATAGAAATTCTGGCTGATTTAAAGGAAAAGGATCCGGAAAAAGCAAAAACATATACTGATCAACAAAAAATTGGATATTCTCCATTGTATTTATCAAAAGATGAAATCAAAGAACTCAAGCAACTTATTGATGGTTTTATTAAAGAGAAGTCCCAGGAGAACAGAATAAACGATAACAAATATAATAAATGCCGTTTTTATCATTTTATTTATCCTGAAATTGATAGATCCAAATAATATTTTCAATTTAAAAAAGCGGGGTACTTTAATTAACCCCGCTTATTCTTATAAAATTATTTTTTATCTGCCTACCCCTGTCAGACTCTCTTGCCCACTTTTATCTTTCTCAAATTTATTATTTTCCTCATACCATATCTCTGCTGATACTTCTGCCCATTCTTCAGCAGCTCTTTCGCATTTAGCACATAACTCATGAACATCTTCTGGATTTCTCAATTCTGTTGATTGGGCCCCGGCATTATCAACCATCTCAGCCAGTTTATATTGGTTATCCAACAACGGACATGGCCTCAATAAATTATCATTAAAGGGCTGATTTTTCTTATATTCCATAAATAATGGCGACTGATATGCCTCCAGCAGACTATCCTCATGAATATTGCTGTCTGCATAATGGATAAAGGCGCATGGTTCAATATCGCCATTAGCGTTAATATGGAGGTATTTTCGCCCACCGGCAATACAACCATTAATATATTCGCCATCATTCCAGAAATCAATGGTAAAGATAGGTTTTGTCTTTCTGAATTCTCTTATCTTCTCATACATATATTTTCGCTGTTCAGCAGATATCATTAATTCAGGAGAAGCATTTTCGCCTACAGGTATATAGGTGAAAAACCAGGCAAATTTTGCTCCTCTAGCTATCATCTCATCTATAAACTTTTCACTTAAAATAGATCTAGTATTCTCACTGGTTGTACAACATGATATACCAAATGGTAGATTCTTAGTCTTCAAGATCTCCATTGCCTTTAAAACCCTCTGATAGGTTCCTGAGCCTCTTCTTGAATCTGTTTCTATTTCATGGCCCTCAATACTGATCGCAGGTATAAAATTTTTGATCTCTAACATCTTTTCAGCAAATTCTTCATCTATTAAAGTCCCATTAGTAAAAGCTAAAAACATTGCATCATCGTGCTTTTTAGCCAGCCTTACTATATCATCTTTTCTCAGCAAAGGCTCTCCACCGGAGTAGATATACATATAGGTTCCAAGTTCCTTACCCTGATTGATAATATCATCCAGTGTTGCAAAATCCAGAGATAAATTTTCACCATATTCAGATGCCCAGCAGCCTTTACAATTTAAATTACAGTTTGAAGTTGGATCCATTAAAATTGCCCAGGGGATATTACAACCATAATTTTCTTTATTTTTTTCCTGTTGTTGACCACCAATTATTGTCGCATTTACTAAAAAGTTTTTAAAAATAGTCTTTCTAACTTCATCATCAAGATCAGAATAGATACTTTTTACATATTGGTACCAATTATTTTCTTCATCATCAAGAAGTTTTTTAACTGCTCTTGTATGTCTGGCAATAATACCTTTTCTATCAAATCTTTCTACCCAGTTAATAACTTTAGGAATATTCTCTTCAGGATTAGCCTCAAGGTAGTCTACAACTTTATTTAAGCCATAAGCTTTAATTTGATTTAAAATATCACCTTCCATATTATCCCCCTCCCCGGATAACTTAATCCTTGATCTTTACAAGTATATTATAATAAATATCTAATTAAAATGCATTAGACAATTTCCATAGCTGTCTAAAAAATACCCATTCAGACAATAATGTGAAGTTTCTACACAAATAAAATATCTGTCCATTTTATAAATATTGAGATTATTTTATAATATAATTAAAAGAATGGAGTTTTCAAGGGGGGAATTCCATTGAATAAAGATGAAGCCATTACTGCTTTAATTAAATCTGCAGTTGAAAAAGGATTGAGGGATAGCAAAGAAGAACCTGGAAGAGCTTTTAGATATTTATTAGATTTAGCAAGCTGTTTTGCTGAAAGTCAATATCAAAATGAACTGCTAACTATGCTCCATAAAACTTTAAACGATTCTGAAAATAAATATTATCAATTACTCAATAAAGTAGCCTCTGAGATAGATAACCAAACTATCACTGAATTTGGAATAAATTTAGGATATAGAAGTTGGATATCTGGAGCTAAAACCCTAAGGAAAAGTAAACAAAACCTAAATTATCCTGACTGGACCTGCTTTGTCAGACCAAAAAATAAAGTGGGAATTAATAATTATAATACTCTCATTTACAACAAGAAAAAAAAGGGAGTCTTTAATTATATAATTTTTAAAGATAATCTAATAATTGATCTACCTGAATTAATAAGTAAACATCAAGATTCGGTTTTTAGCATTTTTACTCAACCAACTGCTATAAACAAAGAGACTCTAAAAAAATTCTCCAGCCTAAATAATATTTATTTTTCTGTTGAACTAGATAATTATAAAAATCCTCATAAAAAGTTTAAGCAGAGTTTAAACTTACTAAAAGAAAAAAATAAACTTTATGGTTTCCATTATTACTATAATGACCTAATAGCAGAAGAGATTATTAATAAAGACTGGTTGACTAAAATTAAAGATTATCAATCTAATTTCTGCTGTTTAATCCCGGATGAAAACTTTACAGATTCAAAAAAAGTACATGAATATGTTATCAAATCCAGAAAGAAATTAAAGTATCCACTATTTTTATTCGATTTATATCATGACTTAGAAATGATAGGAAAGATTATTTTGACTCCTCCAGCCTGGAGATAACTCTTTGAGCCATTCCAGTTGCTGCTGTTTTCATCAATTCTACAAACTCCTCTGGAGACCTACTATCTTCTTCAAGTATCCAGCGCTTAATAGCTAGCCTGGTAGCATCAGCAAAAAATGTTGCAAAAAATTCTTTTTCTTTATTGTCGTCAAAAACATTCTTATAATTTTCTAAAATAATAGGCCTTAAAACTTCAACAAAGTACTGGGAGAAAGAGTTTTGTCCTTCTGCCTTAAGAGCTTTTGAATAAAATTCTTTATTCCTATAAAAATATTTACAGATTCTTTCGAGCAGTTCCCAATTATAATCGACACCATTATCTTTTATTTCCCTGACAAACTCAGTATAGAATATCCAATTTACAAGATCATATTTATCCTTAAAATGATAATAAAAACTTTTTCTGCTCAGACCACACCTATCAGTAATATCCTTTACATTTATTTTCTTTATCGGCTTTTCTGCCATTAATTCTTTCATAGCTGCAGCCATGGCATTTTTAGTTATTAGTGAATCAGCCATCTCCTTACACTCTCCTTAAATATAACACCAATTTATTCTGCTCTATACTAATAATTATCTGTAAATCTTAAAACTCCTTGTTTAATATTCATCAATATATTTTAATATTTATTTGCAGTTTATGCAGGAAATATAAAAGTTTTGTCTAAATATATAGTATTCAGATTTAAAAATATGAGAGGAGTCGAGTATTGATGAAAAAACTTTTATTTGGTTTAGTAGTATTTATCTTAGCTGTAGTTTTATTATCATCAGGCAATGTTTTAGCACAGGAACAGGAGGGTGGAGATTTAAAAATAGCAATTGGTGCTGACCCGGAATCACTTGATCCGGTTCTAGCCTCTTCTTCACCTGCAGCAATGGTTATGGTCCATATGATGGAAACACTTTTTGAAATGACACCTGAGGGGGATATTGTACCATTACTTGCTGAAGACTATTCTGTCTCTGAAGATGGTCTAACCTATGAATTATATCTTAGAGAAGATGTCAATTTCCATGACGGTGAACCTTTCAATGCCGAAGCTGTCAAATTCAATCTGGAAAGATTAATTGAAGATGAAGCAGTTTTCTCATTTCTGATCAATAGGATAACTGAAATTGAAGTAATCGATGAGTATACTATTAGCTTATCTACTGATGAGCCTTTTGCTCCAATTCTTGCCCATCTATCCCATGATTTTATTTCAATGATCAGCCCTGCTGCCGTCGAAAAATATGGAGACGATGTAGGTAGTAATCCAGTTGGTACTGGCAAATTCAAATTTGATGGCTGGTCCCGGGGTGAATCAGTTATAATGAGTCGCAATGATGACTACTGGGGAGAACCAGCATTTCTGGATACTGTTACAATCTTAGTTGTTCCAGAAGAATCAACCAGAGTTGTAATGTTAGAAACCGGGGAAGCTCATGCAATTATGAATGTACCTCCAAGAGATGTTGGCAGACTAACAGAAAATCCAGATATTACTGTTAAAAATGTTGCGAGTTTAAGAACCCTTTATATTGGCCTTCACGCCCAAAAAGAACCTTTTGATGATTTAAAAGTAAGACAGGCTGTTAATTATGCTGTCGATACAGAATCTATTGTCGAAAATATCCTGAGTGGAGCAGGTAGACCTTCTGATGCTCCAATCTCTCCAGATATTTTTGGTTATTCAGAACAGGAAATATATGAATATGACCCAGATAGAGCTAGAGAATTACTTGCAGAAGCCGGCTATCCAGATGGCTTTGAAGTAGAATTTTATTATCCAGTCGGAAGATATCCAATGGATAATATTATAGCCCAGGCAGTTCAAAGTCAACTGGCAGAAGTTGGAATTGAAGCAAATATGACTACTATGGAATGGGCAACCTATCTTGAAGTCATTAATGCCGAACCAGATGAAAGCCCCCATGAAATGTATCTTCTTGGCTGGGGTACTGTAACCGGTGATGCTGATTACGGTCTCTATGCCCTCTTGCATTCAGGTGAATGGGCACCTGATGGGAGTAATAGAAGTTTCTATGCTAATTCTGAAGTTGACGAATTATTAGAAGCAGCGAGAATAGAAACAGATACAGAGGAAAGAAAAGCACTTTATGCTGAGGCAATTGAAATAATCTGGGATGACGCTCCCTGGATCTTCCTCCACAGTATTTCGCAAATAAATGCTGTTAGAAATAATGTGGAAGGTTTAGTCCATCATCCAAGAGAAAGTATTCTGGCCCATGAAGCATATTTTACTGATTAATAAAAATCAATATTTTAGATAAAAAAACCGGGCTATTTAGCCCGGTTTTTTCTATTTCATAGAGCCAGTATCTATAAATCTTTGATGCCAGCTCAAAGCTTCATTTAATATAAGAGGAGTATGCCCTCCTGCCCTCTGGGCCCTCTTAAAATAATCCAACAATTTATCCTTATACTCTGGCGAAACAGTTTTATTTATTATCTCAACTGCTCTCTCCTGAGGTGATAAACCTCTTAAATCAGCCAGGCCCTGCTCGGTAACTATTATATCAACATCGTGCTCGGTATGATCAACATGAGAAACCATTGGCACTATTGATGATATTTGCCCGTCTTTAGCCATTGAACTTGTAACAAAAATACTTAGATAAGCATTCCGGGCAAAATCCCCTGAACCGCCAATCCCATTCATCATTCTATTGCCCATAATATGAGTAGAATTGATATTACCATATAGATCAGCCTCAATGGCAGTGTTAATTGCTATTGAACCCAGCCTTCTAATTATTTCAGGATTATTACTTATTTCCTGAGGCCTTAAGATTATCTTCTCTTTATATAAGTCTATATATTCTTTGAATTGTTTCTTGCCTGATTCCGACAGTGTAATCGATGTTCCTGAAGCAATATCTATCTTACCACAGTCGATCAAATCTAAAACTGCATCCTGAATAACTTCAGAATAGAATTTTATATCTTTAAAGTTTGAGTTGCAAAGTCCAGCAAGAACAGCATTGGCGACAGCTCCAACACCTGATTGCAGAGGCAATAATTCTTTTGGAATATTACCGGCCTGCTGTTCTGATTCTAAAAAATTAATAATATGACTGGCAATTTTATTACTAATCTCATCCTGATAAGCTGAAAAACTAATTTCATCTTCAAGCTCTGTAACTACTATACCCTCAATCTTTTCAGGATCAACTTTAATATAAGGATCACCAATTCTTTGATCGGCTTCTTTCAAGGGAATTGGTTGTCTGTTAGGGGGATCAGCTAGTTGATAGATATCATGGATTCCTTCTAAATCTAACGGCTTATTTAAATTCAATTCAACAATTATCTTATCGGCTTCCTTTAAGAATGTTGGTGTCGCCCCAACGGAAGTAGTTGGAACTATCCAGCCCTCCTCTGTTATGGCAAGTGCTTCTGTTATTGCCAGATCTATATTCCCATAATGGCCATATCTCACATTTTGAGGAAAATGACTGAGATGAATATCTGAATAGTGAATATTACCTCTGTTAATTGATGCTCTTAAATTTTTGTCAGATTGATAGGGATATCTATTTTTTATTAAACCTGCCTCAGCAAGTTTTCCATCAAGTTCACTCCCTACAGAAGCTCCTGTTAAAATATTAATCTTAAATTCATTATTTTTATTTTTTGCTGCCAGTGCAAGTGGTACTGCCTTTGGATAACCTGAAGGCGTAAAACCACTGCAACCTATAGTCATGCCATTTTTAATTATTGACGCTGCCTCATCAGCAGATATAATCTTATCTCTTAATGCTTTATTTCTAATTCTATTCTTCATCTATATCCTCCTGAGATTTTAATTTTTCCTGTACATTTTCAACAATGGAATGGGTTAATCTATAATTATTATAAAATTTAAAGGCAAATCCAATTGTAATAATACCCCCAATTGCAAGAATAAGACCAATAAACACCAATGTAAAGTCAGTTTGTTCTGCAAGTCCTGGATCAAACCCAATTATATCTAATAATATTCCTAAAAATAAGATGGCTATAGACTGGGATGTTTTATATGAAAATGTTAAACAACCATAATAAATGCCTTCTAATCTCACTCCTGTGTTTAATTCTTCAACATCAATAACATCTGCCACCATTGAAGCTGGTAAGGTAAAAAGGCTGCCATTACCAAAACCGGCCATAAATGCAAATGGTAATAAGAAAAGATGGTGTTCAGCTATATAAAATCTATTCAGTACTGAAAAAAGAAAAATAAAAGCTGCAATCAGGGAAAATCCCAGACCGATTAATATAGTCGGCCTTTTATCAACCTTTGCAGAGACAGCAACCCAGAAAGGTTGAGAAATAATGCTTACTAAAAATTGGGTGCCAATTATTATTGCTATTTCAGTATTATTCATAGCAAAAGTATAGGTAAATACATGAAGACCAACTGCAGTAAAAAGAGCAACTGTCAAATTTGTAAAAAGATAACCTAATACTATAGCTCTAAAATCATAATTATTTAAAGCAGTTTTAAAGTCAATAATTAATTGTTTTAATTCATTTACCGGATTAAACGGACCAGTTTTTTTATCATCAGTAAATTTATATAAGTAGGGTAGATATTTATAGGTAGCTATAAAGACTATAATTCCTGAAATAATCATAATAATAGATGAAGCAATCCCCATATTGGCATAAGCCCCGGGATTTAATTGGCCAAGGTGATACTCTTCAGTCGGTTTAAAAAATAAATAAAGACCTAGCGCAGTAGCAGAAAAGATACCGAAAACAAAAAAAACAGTCCTAATTGATTGAATTAATGTCCTCTCATTATAATCGTTTGAGAGTTCAGCTCCCAGGGCAACATATGGTGTCCCGAAAACAGTCAAAAAGGTTTTAACTAAAATAATATTTACAAAAAACCAGCTATACTTAATGATTAATGAATGTTCAGGATTAATTGTCCATAAATAAAAATTAAAGAACCCTGCAAAGAAAGTTCCAATAATTAAATATAAATGTCTCCGGCCAAAATACTTTAAGTTCGTTTTGTCAGAGATATAACCCATTATAGGATCTGTAATTGCATCCCAGATTATACTCAAACTAACTGCAATCCCAACCATAGTTCCAGGGATATTTAAGACAGCAGTAGCATAAAAAATAATGTAAGTATTTATTACCTGCAGGATAATTCCAGCACCTAAATTTCCGGCACCATAACCAAATTTATTGATTAAAGCAATATTTTTCAATCGCTTTGCTGCCATAATTTTCTCCTGCTTTCTAATTTTTATAGATTGTTATATTAGTAATTCTTTGTGAATTCTTTAATTCCTGCATAAATCAATAAAGAATATAAAAAGCGACATCTATTTAAAAGATGCCGCCAGATAGTTTAAATCTACTAAAATTATAAATGAACAGTAGAGTTAGATGTTATCATTTCAAGGATTTCATACATATTACTGATCTGGCCAACCTTTAGCTCGGCTTTTAAATCTAAATATTCAAGACAGGTTCCACAGACCTTTAATTCAAGTCCATTATCAACTAATTTATTTAAAGTTGCAACTGTTTCTTCATTTATTGTTGCCAGCTTAACGCCATTATTCATCAAAATCAAAGTATCTGGTTGATTACTCAAGTCAGCAATTGTCTTAAGGAGACCATTCATTAACAGAGCCCCTAATTCTTCAGGACCCTCGCCTAATTGCTCAGCAGTTATTAAAATAACATCAGTAGCTGGAGAAATTTTAGTGGCTTCTGTAGCTCCTTCTAAATCTTCCTTTCTATTTTGACCATAAATTAAAAGTTCATATTTATCAGCGGATATTTTTGTTTCATCTACCTGATAACCTTTATTCACAGCCATCCTGGCAACATTATTAGCTGCTACTTCATTATCCACAATAATTTTAACTTTATCATTATTCTCTAAAGCATTCTTAGCTTTTACTACCGGTTCTGGACAGTCAAGCCCTGTACAGTTAATTGTTTGCATTTTAGCAACCTCCTGATTAATTATAAATAAAATATATTATTTTTATAACCTATAATTATTATATCAGAAAGGTTAATCTAAATAAAATTATGCTCATAGATTTTTTCAATAGCTTCTGGACTAACTGGCCTGCTAAATAGATAGCCCTGAATATAATCACAGGCACTTTCAGATAACTTCTTAAAATTATCTTTCTCCTCAATCCCTTCTGCAACAATTATTAAATTCATGCTATGGAATAATGAAATTAAACCTGCCATTGTATCTGTATAATTATCCTGAAGGAATTTCTGATTCAGAGAGCGATCGAATTTTATCTTATCGAGATCAATATAGGTTAAATAACTTAAAGAAGAATAGCCTGTCCCAAAATCATCAAGAGAGATCTTAACACCTGAATCCTTTAGCTTATTTAAAAAGCCAATTGATTTATCTTTCTTTTCAAGAAGGACAGTCTCTGTAATCTCAATCTCCAGTAGATCTGCAGAAACCCCATAATATTCAAGTTTATCTTTTAGAAAATCAATATATGAAAAATCATTTAGCTGCTGAGCCGAAAAATTAATCGAAATTGATTTAGTATGAAAACCTTTATTCTGCCAGTCTGCCAGCTGCCTGATTGCAGCCTCTGTTACCCAGCGGCCAATATCCATAATCAAATTACTCTCTTCAGCAACAGGAATAAACTCTCCAGGAGAGATATCTTCATCCTTTAGCCTGATTAAAGCTTCAAACGTATCAGCTTTTCCAGTTTTTAAATTTATTTGAGGCTGATATACAAGGTTAAAGTTATCATTTTTTAATGCATCCTTTAAAATCTCCCGGATTTCTTTCTTTTTCATCAACTCCTGAAACATCCTGTCATTATAATATAACTTATTCTGACCAAAAAGTCCTTTTGCCCTATACATCGCAGTATCTGCAAAGGTGATAAGATCATAGGTCTTTTTTGAATCCTCGGGAAAGAGAGTGATGCCAATACTATAATCGATATGCAAGAAATCGTCATTAACATTAAAGGGGCTATTCAAGCATTCTTCTATCGAATTTAAATATTCTTCTATCTCGTCTATTCTACTGACTCCCTTAATTAAAAGCAAAAACTCATCGCCGCCATACCTGGCTATGAAAAGATTATCATTATTAAGATCAAGAAATCTATCTCCAATCTGGCTTAGCATAATATCACCATAAACATGACCCAGGGTGTCATTGATCTCTTTGAAATTATCCAGGTCAATTAAAACTACTGCACCAGATCTATCTGCCTTTAATTCGGCTTTAAGATTATTTATAAACTGTCGACGATTTGGCAATTTAGTTAATGGGTCATAGAGAGTTTTGTATTCTAGCTTCTTATTTAATTCAGTTATCTCATCATTGTAATTCTTAATCTGCCAGGAGCTTATCTTTATCTCCTCTTCTTTTTGATTCAGTTCCTGTTCTTTATTCTCAATCTTTTCTACAAGCCGCTTTAATGAAACTGAGAGTGTATTTAACTCTTGATAATCAAGGTTAACAGGACAGGCTTCATGCTGGCCCTCTGCTAACTTATTTGCCCAGTCAGTTATCTTATCTAAAGGCTTAATAATCTTAATTGAAAAATATTTAGCCAATAAAATACCAACACCAGAGATTAAAATCACCGGAAATAATTGAATTTGATTATTAAATGAATAATAGAGAAATAAACCAAAAATCGATAATAAAAATGTTATACTCAAAATTAAATATATTCTATTGAAATCCTTACTAATTTTTTTCATCTAATTCACGCCACTCCAGTATCTAATAGATTATTTATTGCAATGAAATTATTATATCATAAAAAATATAAAGGGCCAACCAGGCCCTTTGCAAAATCTTTGTCTATAAATTTAATTCCCAGAAAAATGAGTAAATCAAAATAGTTTCAAAGAAGTCTGGTAGATCAGGGTTAATCTCTTTTAAAACATCTGGTTTTGTTATCCTTGCTGGAAGATAATTTAGAAAATCAGCTGATTGATAGTCATAAAAATTCAAATGGGGCGAAGACTGGATTACAGTAAATCTTGAGTTGCTGGCTAAGTCAGTCTCTAGAGGATAATATAAAATTTCTGAGTCAAACTGCCAGCTATCTGTTCTAGAGGCTAGCTCCTGGGGAGCATCAATCAATCTAAGCTGAAAATATTCTATACCTGCATCTAAATAATGCTCTATAATCTCTAGCTGTTGATCAGCTAAATCAACCGAATTCTGATTCCTCTCTGCCAAAAAATCATTAATAGCTTCAACTAGATTATTAGTATCTAAACAATGTACTAGTTTCTGAGCAACCAGCCCTAATTTTTGATAATCCCGGGGAGTTTCAAAGAGATAATCTGGATGCTCAAAACCCCGCTGATTGTTAATAAAATTATTTCTACTGACAGTAAAAATATCGCTGTAATCATTAACATTAAAACCAGGTTCTGCTGGAAGAGGCATTACATCTACAAGCTGGCCAGATAAATTAGTCTCAAGAATAATTTTCTGAATAACTATCTCTTCACTGCCATTCCAGATAAGGCCGACTTCCTCAATGTATTCCTTGATTTCTAAGTCATCTAATGGGATAAGAATTCTTGCCTGAGCTGGAGCCCCAATAACTAAGACCAGCAGAAATATCAGACCTGATATTACCAGCCTTTTCATCATAATTACCCCCATTCTATTTTTTGTTAATCTCTAATAATATTATACCATTATTCATTTGTTAAAACTCTATTTAAAAGCAGGTCTATTTTCTTAATTTTATTGGGGCAGCTCAATCACAAATTTCTGACTGGATTTTATAACCAGTTAATTATTTCTTCCAGCATCTTATCGATAATATAATGATTTAAATTTTCATAGGTAACCAGACTTATCCTCTCATTGTCCTCATAAATCTCTTTAGCGGCCCTATAGTACTCCTCCTGGGCCTCTAATGGCACCGAGCTATCTGCTTCACCATGAAGGAGTAAAACCGGCCTATTATTGATTTTATCCAGGTTATAATAAGGGTCATATTCTTTCAGTGAATAATCAACATTATCTATTCTGGTTTTATCTTTGATTGGCTGCTTGAAATCTATTTCATCTAACCAGAGATCCCTGGTCTTCATCCAGGCAGAGGAACCATTAATATTTATCAGCCTGGAAATATCAGCTCTAGCTGTAAAGACACCGCCAGCAGTAAAGCCGCCCATAGAATGACCGGCGACAGTAATCGGTTTATCTTTTCCTAGATAGTTAATTAATTGTTCTGACTCTAAAACTGACCTGATTAATATTTCAAAAAAATAATTGGCCAGCAGTTCTTCGCCATTGCCAGAATTAAAGTCTAATGCATTTCTCTGACCATGGTATGAGGCATCCGGTAATAAGACTCTATAGCCATGGCTGGCCAGGATCTTACCTCTAAAAACCTGGTTTTCCTTTCTTGAAGACCAGCCATGATAAAAGATGATATCTCCTTTAATTTTAGGCGGCAGAATTTCTATACAGGGAATACCTGAAATACTAATCTCATTTTCCTGTAAATTGTCCAAGAGTTTATTGAATTCCACTATATCCCTTCCTCTCTCTTTCCTTAAATCAATTGAAGATTTCTGCTCCTGCTGAGGCAATTTCAACCTCTGCCTGACAATTATCAAGCAAATATTTCTGGCCATCAAATCCTGTACAATGTAAAGGATAGATCTTTTTGAGGTTCAACTTATTTAATTCTGCTGTAATTGCTGCCAGCTCTGACTGGTTTTTATCAACTAAATGAAATCCCCCG
The DNA here is from genome assembly GCA_051745425.1 of Bacillota bacterium. Taxonomy (GTDB): domain Bacteria; phylum Bacillota; class Halanaerobiia; order Halanaerobiales; family Halarsenatibacteraceae; genus Halonatronomonas. Next base: position 22,275 of record JBNJEB010000004.1, on the reverse strand, counting down.
GCAACACCATAAATATTCTTTGCTGATATTTCATTAATATATTTTAAAATACTGACTATTCCGCCATGGCTACAGCCTGTTAAAACTATCAGGCCCTTTGATGTTTCCATAAATAAGCTATTTTCATACCTGGCCTCATCATAATACTTATGATTTTTAACTTTATCTAGATATTTGTCAGGTAACCTGCCAGTTAACCAGAGCCCTGGAGCTATCTCTGTTGGCTCTAATATTGAATTAAAATTGATAATCTCCTGCAGAGAGCTTTCTTTAAGCAGCTCATCTTCAATCTTCTGATGGCCATAAACCTCCAGCTTTTTATTAATTGCAAGCAACTGTGCCAGTGCCCCCATATGATCAAAATGAGGGTGACTGATAATAACTCCAGAAGCCGACTGAAGAGGAATGTCCAATTCTGATGCATTGTGGAATAGAGCAGTCTTCTGACCGGTATCAAAAATATAATTTTGCTGATTATATTTAATCCAGAAGGCTATTCCATGTTCTGCTATTAATTTTTCCTGATTAACCTTATTTGCTACTAAAATTTTTACCTGCATATAAATACCTCCCTATTTTTTCGATTACTTAAATTTTTTTACCATAACTACTTAACAGGTCCTTTTCTGACGGTTCCTTTTATTTAAAACCATCTGTTATTGTCCCGCTCATCGAACATGGGAATGTAACAATTAAGAGCCTTTTAATGGCAACAGAAATATCTGTAGTTACAGGCAGTTTATTAATAACAAGCAAAAAGAAACCGACAACAATTAATGAAGTTAAGTAAATCATAATAATTCTTTTAATGAAATCCAGTTTAAATTCTCTTAAAATATCTCTATAAAAATTAAGATAGACAAAAAACCCTATAAAAACTACCCCAAATACTGCCAGAATCATCACATTAAGCATCGGGAGCTCTTCTCCTAGATTCCAGGTCTCTTCAGTCATCCCGACAGGTATTGCCAGGATCAAAGCTCCAATTACAACCTGCATAATATCCCTTGGTTTTGCTTTAACCATAAGGGGCGTAATCAGATGATCGACAATATTCCCCTTTGAATCTTTTAAAATCTTGACTTTATGAAGCTGGTCACCAATTTTTTTGATTTCAAAACCTCTGTCTTTTGCCATCTTATCCCTCCCGGTATCTTAATGTAAAATCTCTATAAGTGCTATGCCTGCTATAACACCAGCAACTATGCCGACTATAGCTGTATGTCCGGTGGTCCGGTCATGACAGTCTGGAATTAATTCATCATAAACAATATATAACATGGCCCCTCCGGCAAAGCCCAGTGAAGCTGACAGAAATACAGGAGAGATTCCTCCCAGTAATCCGCCTGTAAAAGCTCCTAAACCCATTGGGACACCTGCCAGAACAGTATAAATCAATACTCTGATTTTACCAATTCCGGCCAGTCCCAGGGCAGTAGCCACTGCCATTCCTTCTGGGAAATTATGGAGTGCTATTAATATTGCCAGCCCGACCCCGATATTTTTATCAGCAACATAACTGGCTCCAATTGCTAACCCTTCAGGTATATTATGAAGAGCAACTCCAAAGGCCAGTAAGATTCCCATCTTTAATAATTTGCGCTCTTGAAACATTTTCTTGGTTAATTCTCTGCCGGCCTCTTCCTGGCTAAAATGATGGTGGGGGAAATTAATATCGAGAAACATTATTAAAATCATCCCAAATATCACACCGATTAATGCTGAAAATAATGTGCCCTCGTCAAGAGCTTCTGGTATCAATTCCATAAAAATTACTGAAGTCATAATTCCTGCAGCAAAAGCCATCAGCCAGGCCAGGGCATCATCCCTTAATCTCCTGATTAAAAGAACTGATGCCCCACCTGTCCCTGTACCAATTGCACCACTTAATAATCCTAAAATTGTAACTGTCAGTAAACTATTCATATAAAAATTACCATCCTTTACTTGATAGATTACATAAATACAGCAACTAGATTTACTATTAATAAGACTAAAACTGCTGTTATGATTCCCCTTTGATGGATTTTATTTAATTCTGGCCGATTCCCCTCCTGCACTCTCTTTGAGCTAGCAGTCAGGCTTTCTGCATAATAGATATTAAGATCATAGGTAGCAACAGCCATTATAGAAGCCGCCAGAATTTCATAAAGGCCTGGCTGAATAAATATTGCTAATGATGGCGCCATGACCTCATCCATAGGAACTAAAAAGGAATTAGTGCCTACAGTCAGGCCATATAAAACCATCCAGGCCAGGGGTATCAGATAACCATATGAAAAATACCTGACCTTCATAATAAAATTACCTAAAAGTATAAAGCCAAAGACACCGATATAAAAGACTGCATAATAGATATATTCCTGGGCAGATTCCAGTAATGATGGGTCCCTGGTTATGTAATTAATAATTCTAATATTCTGCAGCAGGCCTTCTGGCAGAAAATAATAGCCAAGTATCCAGCTTAGAAAGAATAATATCAGGCCAGAATAAAATAAACTAACTAGACGGATCAATATTTTATCATGATCCAATGACTTAAACAGTTTCTTCAAGATATTCACTTCTAAGACCTCCTGGGCTAGGCAAAATCTGACTGATTAAAGATACAGACTTCATTGCCACATTTACAGACTATATGTACCTCTTTATTTTCATTTCCAGTAAAATTGATCTGATCTTCAGCTGATAACTGCCTGCAGTTTGGATTATCCTGCTTATACTCATATTTAATTGTAATCTCCCGACCACATTCAAGACATCTAATTTTGAATTTATCCATTAATTCATCTCTCCCTTTGAATTAGCTAATATAATTATACTATGATAAGCAATAAAATAAAAATCCCATGATGTTTTTGAAACACCATGGGTAAAAACTTTGTGAAAATTGTTAAGAGATACCGGCAGGTAACTGTCAGGTAACCGGCAGGTGGCAGGTCTTTTTTTATTCATCATCCAGAGAAACAGATTCTTCAACCTCTTTAGTAGCCTGTTTTAATTCTCTAACACCAGAACCGACTGCCTTGCCAATTTCAGGTAGTTTACTGGGGCCAAATATTATAAGAACAATTACTAATATAATCCCTAATTCAGGGGCACCTAAACCAAACATTTACTCCACCTCCAATTTTCTTAATTATAAATATCTGGTAATCTAAAGATTTCTACTTCCTGGCCTGATTCTACCGCTGGTGAACCGGCAGGAATATCTATAAAGCAATTACAGTCAAGGGTTGTCTTAAGTACACCTGGCCGTTGATTGCCTTTGCTTAATTTAACAATATTGCCTTTCTTAGTTCTAACAACCCAGGCCCTCAGCAACCTTCTGGTACTGCTTGATTTATTGAAGTCATCAATAAAAATCGCTTTTTCTTTGCTTAAGTTTGCTTTTTTAAGACCATTGATTTTAATCAAGGTTGGCCTGACCAATAGATCAAAGGTGGTAATACAGGCAGCTGGATTTCCTGACAGGCCAAAGATAATTGTATCGTCCAGACGGCCACAGACGACCGGAGTCCCTGGTTTAATAGCGAGCTTCCAGAAGAATATTTCAGCTCCTAGCTCTTCTAAAACCTCCAGAATCAAGTCCTTTTCGCCAACAGATACCCCACCTGTAGTCACCAAAAAATCAGATTCTGGAATTAATTCAGCCAGTTTTTCTCTTAAAATATCTTTCTCATCAACGGCCACCTGGCTATTAATAACTTTAGCTCCACATTCCTTTAACCTGGTTGAAATCATATAATTATTGCTATTATATATCTTACCAGGCTTTAGCTCTTCGCCAACTTCCTGTAATTCACTGCCAGTCGTTAAGACTGAGACTTCTGGTTCTGGCAAGACTGTAACTTCTTCCAGCCCCATACTGGCAAGAACTCCAAGCTGGGGCGATCTTAATAAAGTTCCCTGTTCACAGAGCAGCTCACCCTCTTTAATATCTTCACCTGCCGGGGCATAGTTCTGGCCAGGCTTTAAACTTTTCTTGATTAAGACCTGGTCATCATCCCATTCAGTTCTCTCCTGGCGAATTACAGAATCGGCCCCCTCTGGAATCGGAGCCCCAGTCATGATTCTGGCTGCCTCACCTGGGCCGATTTTCTTTGTCGGACTATCTCCAGCATATAACTTGCTGACAATTTTAAGGCTTACTGGCGATTGAGCGCTGGCCCCGGTTGTATCCCCGGCCCTGACTGCAAAGCCATCCAATGGCGAACGATCAAATGGAGGCTGATTAATCGGTGCTCTAACATCTTCAGCCAGTACCCTGCCAGAGCTATTAATTAATTTAACAGTCTCATTTGGGAAACTTTTTAATTGCTCGGCAACCAGTTCACTGGCAGCCTCTAGTTCTATCCGTTGTTTCATATTAACCTACCTTCCTATTGAGCATTATCTTATATATTATATTCTTTAATAGATTTACTTTTCCTGCCTCAAGGATAAAAAATAATAATAACTTTACTCAATAATAGAAAAACCCGCAGGAAATACCCTGCAGGCAGCTATAACTATATTACTTTAAATCTAATTCTCCAGTTTTAACTTTCTTGATTAAATCCTTAACCTTCTCTTCAATAATCTCCCTGGTCTCCCTGAAGACCTCAATAGGATGACCGGCTGGATCATCTAAACCCCAGTCCTCTCTAAATTTACAGGGGATATAGGGACATTCAACATTACAGCCCATCGTTATTAAGATATCCAGCTCACCTGGAATCTCCTCTAATAACTTCGGATACTGGTCACTGATATCGATTCCTTTTTCCTCCATGGCTTTAACAGCATTAGGTTTAACTTCAGGTGCCGGGTCTGTGCCAGCACTATAAACTTCGAATATTTCGCTGCCATATTCCCTGGCAAATCCTTCTGCCATCTGACTCCGGCAGGAATTTCCTACACAGATAAAACCTACTTTTAATTTCTCCATAATTGCCTCCTTCTATTTAACCCAGTCTTTATATTTGGCCTATAACTTATCCTTTAAACCAGTGTTTCGTTCTATTGGCAATACCGACTAACATTAACATCACTGGAACTTCAACTAAAATTCCAACAACTGTAGCTAAAGCAGCCCCTGAAGTTATTCCAAATACAGAGATAGCTGTAGCAACAGCTAATTCAAAAAAATTACTGGCACCTATCATCGATCCTGGAGCAGCAATCTCATGCTTAAAGCCAAAGCCTTTAAAAGCAAAATAGACTAAAAAGAAGATAAAGAATGCCTGAATTGTTATAGGTATAGCAATAATCAATACATGTAAGGGATTATTGATTAGAGCATCGCCCTGGAATGAAAAAATAATAATTAATGTTAATAGCAAACCAATTATTGTAACATTATTAAGTCTTTCTAAAAAGACATTCTCAAACCATTCAATACCTTTATTCTTAATCAAGTACTTTCTGGAAATATAACCTGCTGTCAGCGGCACAACAACATAGAGAACAACTGACAGGATTATTGTATCATAGGGAACTGCAAAATCTGTTACTCCTAATAATAACATTACAAGGGGAGCATAGGCAAATACTAAAATTGAGTCATCCAATGCCACCTGTAATAATGTATATTTAGGGTTACCATCAGTTAAGTAACTCCAGACAAAGACCATCGCTGTACAGGGAGCTGACCCTAATAAAATAGCCCCTGCTATATATTGATTGGCAAGCTCTATTCCTAAAAACCCTCCAAATACCTGCTTAAAAAAGAACCAGGCAAAAAAGGCCATCGTAAATGGTTTAATCAGCCAGTTACTGATAGTTACAAGTGTTAGTGGTTTGGCCTGTTTCTTGATTTTTAAAAGACTGCTAAAATCTATCTCTACCATCATTGGATAGATCATAAACCAGATTAAAATAGCCACTGGAATCGAAACCTGGGCATATTCCAATCTATTTAATGCTGCTGGCACACCTGGCAGATATCTACCGATTAATATTCCTGCAATTATACAAAAAATTACCCAGACTGTAAGATACTTTTCAAAAAAGCCTAAACCTGAAGACTGTTCTTTAACCTCAAATTCCTCTGCTGTTTCTTTTCCCATATCTATAACCTCCAAATAAATAATCATATATTACTTAACTCTATATATTACTATAACCGAATATACCAATTCTGTCAAGAATAATAATCATTTAATAAGATGATTATTTATTATGTTGATGGTATAATTATATTATAGTTTTAAAATATCACAACAGGAGGAGATAGCATGACTTCAATTAAATCATGTCAGAGTTGTGGAATGCCACTGGCAGGGGCAGATAATCTCTGTGGCACAAATAAGGATGGATCTATTAACAAAAAGTACTGCAGTTACTGCTATCAGGATGGAGAATTCACATCTGATTTAAGCCTGGAGGAGATGATTGAGATCTGCACCCCCCATGTAGTCTCAGCCAATAAGGAAATGGATAAAAAGGCAGCACAGGAGATGCTTGAAGAATATTTGCCAACCCTGGATAGATGGAAATAATTTTAGCCTATTACTCAAAGATTTCAATAAATTTTCTAGCCAGCTCTGGATCAAACTGAGTCCTGGCACAATTTTTAATTTCCTCTAATGCCTCTTCCTCTGTCATCGGCTCCTTATAAGGCCTGCCATTGGTCATAACATCAAAGGAATCAACTATAGTTATGATCCGGGCAAGAAGAGGTATATTTTCACCTGCAATCCCTCTGGGGTAACCTGTACCATCCCAGCGTTCATGATGTGACAGGACATCCAGGGCTATATGGGAGAAATCATCTATTGAAGAACAGAGCCTGAAACCTACAACTGGATGCTGTTTTATCTTTACCCATTCTGCATCTGTCAGACTTCCTGGTTTCTTCAAAATTGACTCTGGAATTGTAGTCTTGCCAATATCATGGAGCACAGCTAGCAGAGATAGTCGATTCAGTTCAACATAGGATAATCCGACCTTCTCTCCTAATTTAATAGCAAGCTCCTCCATCCTTTCTGCATGAGATTCAGTCTCCTGACTCTTTTCATGGAGAGTAGAGAGCAGAGATTTTACAATCTTATTTGTAGAACTCTTATCAGACAATAACTTATCCTGATACATCTTATCCTCGGCATTATGAAGAATATCATAAATATTTACCTCAGAATCTGAAGGGGTATCAAAACCAACTGCCAGGGATACTGGCAGGCTTTCTCCATTAGAAATATTTACTTCCAGGTTTAAATTCCGGAGCCGGTCAACTCGCTTTTCTATTTCTTTCTCCTTAATAGCAGACATTAAAACTACAAATTCATCACCACTCCAGCGAACTACTTTATCCTGTTCTCTAAAGATATTCTGGAGAGCTCCAGAAACTTTTAATAACATTTTATCGCCAATTTCATGGCCATAACTATCATTAATAAATTTAAGTCCGTTAACATCAAGCATCAAAATGCTAAATAGCTTGTCTCCAGAATTAACTTCATTTAATTTCTCTTCCAGATAGGCTCTATTATATAATCCAGTTAATCTATCATGATAACTCATATATTTTATCTTATCTTCCTGCCGTTTCCTTTCAGTAATATCAATATAGATGCCATAGCCGCCTACCAGCTCGTCATCAACTATTACAGGGATACCTCTGATCAGACATTCTTTAGGATCCCCGTATTTATCATAACGGGTTGCCTCTGTCTCAACCTGTTTGCCCTCTAAAAGCTCTTCAGTAACCTTCCGATCTGCAGTATCAGACTTAGATCTATCCATAACATCATCTAGATTCATCCCTTTTATCTCACTTAACTGATATTTAAAAACCTCAGTGAATCTGTCATTAATATCAATAACCCTGTGCTGCTCGTCTACTTTAGCTATCGGGTCTGTGCCGGTTTGAAAGATAGACTCCAACCATTCTCGCTCCAGTTTAAGATTTTTTCTATATTTATATTCTTCAGTTACATCAGAAAAAACCAGAATCACTCCAGTAATCTCATTATTAAAATCCTTAATCGGAGCAGCTGAATCTGCTATCTGATATCTCTTACCAGTTTTACTTATCAGCGTGGTATCATTGGCCAGGCCAACTTTTCTACCTTCTTTAATTACCTTCTCAGCCGGGCTGATAATTTTCTGGCCTGTCCTGGCATTTTCAATCTTAAATACTTCAGCAAGCGGCCTGCCCCTAGCCTCTGAATATGACCAGCCAGTCATCTTTTTAGCAGTAAAATTCATCATAGTAATCCTGCCATCCAAATCAGTGGTGATAACTCCATCCCCGATAGAATAAAGAGTCGTGTAAAGTTCATTTCTGGTCTCAACTAATGCCTGTTCAATATTTATTCGCCTGATAATTGTTGCCGCATGCCTGACCACAGATGCAAGCAGTTGCTTTTCTTCAGCTAAAAACTCAATATCTGTCTTCTTCCTGTTATAATCATAAAAGATTTCAATTCTGAGATAATCCTCATCTGTAAGTTCAATCTCTTCAACTAATTTCTTGCCAGTAGGCTTTTCTAACCCTTCTGAAATAATTAAACTATTATATATAATTCTGCATCTGGCAAGCTCTGGATAGGCAAAATGCCTGGGTAAAATTTTTGTTATCTCCAGAAGAACCTCTTCAAGTTCCAGGTTGTTATCTAAAAGCAACTGGCTTATCTGATATATACAGGCCAGCTCCTTTTCTCTTTCAGCAAGATTTTTATTATTGATAATCAGCTTCAGGTCAGCTTCAATCATATCTTTAATTATCTTAAATGAATTTTTTATTGAATTAAAATCACAATTTTGCTCTTTATCCATTAAAATAATTGCCCCAAATAACCTGCCATCTGGCCATTCAAGTTCATATGTAAAATCTTTGCTTTTCTTTAGTAATTCATCTATTGCCAGGGGCTGTGCTAATTGATTCCTTGAAATTAAAATAGCAAAGAAATCCGGTCTATCTCTAGTGATAATAACGACATTTTTATCCACTAAATCTGCCACAGTTTTACTTGCTTCTTTCCATTTATTTATAGTTTCCACAGGAATATTTGAAAGTTCTCTTTTATTATAAGGCATATCTCTGCCTCCTACTTAAAACATTTTTAAAATTATAAACAGATCTGCTAACATATTTTATAATTAGAGATAAAAAATTATTTTCCTGCATCTTTTAAATAAACAAAAAAATCTCAACCAGTTTAATTACTCCAGTTGAGATTCTTAATTATTATCTAGTTATACTTACAGATAACTTTACTTATTTAACTCCAGGCCTCCCCCTGGATTAATTCGATCTAAATCCAATCATTCTTCGGTCTCGTTTCGGTCTAGCTCTGGTTTAGTTTCTGACTGGTTCCACTTTAGACCCGGGGTTATTCCCCTCCAGACCTGATTCAATCCTGCTCCGGCTTTCCTCCGGGATTGTTACCGGTATGCTCCGGGATTTCTCCGGGATACCCCTGAAAATCAAGCAATTTCATAAAGAAAATTAAGCAGTTTTATTAAAATAATTAACTGTTACCTAATTATAACAAGCTAATCTTTATAAGTAAATAACAGGGTAGTGCAAAGAAGAAATTAATAATTATAATCTATCAAATTATTTTAGTAAATCTTTGCAGGAATAACTTAAACCTCCCCTGAATATAATAATAACAGGTATTTTAGGAGTTGGTAAACTTGAATGTATTACTACTTGTTGGAATTGTCTTGCTGGCAGGATTTGCCGGCGGCAGAATAGCTGACTGGACTGGCCTGCCTTCAGTTACAGGATATCTGCTTACCGGTTTAATTATTGGACCATCTATAACAGGAATACTTTCAGCTTCAGGCCTAAGTAATCTGCAACCGATTAATAATTTTGCCCTGGGATTAATTGGATTATCAATCGGTGGAGAATTAAAATGGAGATTTATAAAAACTAAATGGCAGGATTTCAGTATGCTCTTTTTAGGAGAGCTGGTGGTCACTTTTTCCTTTGTCTTGATAGCTACTTATTTATTTACCAGAAACCTGCCCTTGGCTATTTTACTGGCATCATTAGCTCTAGCAACTGCACCTGGTGCAATTATAAACATACTAAATGAAAATAAAGTCAGGGGAAATTTCCCAAAGATTTTAATGTCACTTGTAGCCCTGGACAACCTATTTTGTATTGTAATCTTCAGTATTATGGTCTCTTTTTTAAATATATATTACTTTGGAGCAAAATTAACTGGCAATATATTTACACAGGTTTCTTACGAAATCGGTTTAAGTATATTACTGGGATTAAGCCTGGGGATAATTGGGCTAATCATCTTAAATAAAGTTCAAAATAGGAATCAACAAAAAATTCTATTTATCGGATTATTCTTTATAGCTATTGGCCTCCCTTTACAGTTAAACCTGCAATTTTTAATAGTTACTTTAGTTAACGGAATAGTTATTGTAAATTTTTCACCATATTTCAGACGCTTCTATGATGTATTACATACTATAGATAAACCAATTCTGGTTCTATTTTTAACCCTGGCTGGAGCCCGGCTTGATCTATCAGGTTTTTTAACTGTAGGCCTCTTAGGTTTGATCTATATAATAGCCAGAATAGCCGGTAAAATTTCAGGGCTAAAACTGGCCTCTAAACTCTGCTTTCTACTCCCTGATAGTTGTAATAATATCTCGCCTAAAATCCGTAGAAATTTAGGCCTGGCTCTATTGCCTGGCGCAGGTGTTGCCATAGGTTTATCGATCCTGGCAGAGGAAAAATTACCTCTACCAGGAAATACATTGGTTACTGTTATATTAGGTTCTGTTATCTTCTTTGAATTTTTCGGTTCAATAATGGTTAAAAAGACTCTAGAACTAACAGACTCAATAAAATAAACTATAAATAAGGTGATGAAAATGAAATTATTAATTGTAATCGTTGAAGACCCTGATAAAATTGAGCCCTTAATGGATAGCTGGTATGAACACAATATCTCTGGAGCTACAATCATAGACAGCAGAGGGATGGGCCATGTAATAGCAGACCACTATTCAATCTTCTCCCGTTTTAGCGATCTAACCGGCACCAGAGGTGGTTCCTATCATAATAACCTTATCTTTACTGTAATCGATAAGGAAGAAATCTTAGAAAAAGCAATTGCAGATGTCTATGATATTGTTGGAGATTTAAATAAACCTGATACCGGCATGCTTTTCACCCTGCCTATCGGCCGAGTAGAAGGCTTTAAAACTCCTCTTTCAGAAGGTGATATTTAAAGGGTAAACTATTTCCATTCTTATTCCTTTCAGGTCAATCTCAGGTTCGGCAGGAATTGAGATTAACTTCCAGTTATTTTTATCAGTTAATTTTGAGGCCAGATATAAAACAATAGCATCAAGAATATCGTCTCTGGCCAGATTTTTTCTATAATAATCATTAAGAATTGCCTTAATCAAAGTCTCAACATCTGGAAGATAGCTTTTAAGAAGGTCCAGCCTTTCCTGATAGCCCTCAGCTGTCTTTTTATTAAACTCCATTTCTTGCCTGTTATTTAATGCCCAGAAGGCAATCTCTGGATGGGCTTCTCTGAAAAGATGCCTGACTTCTGGTTCAGCCTTTATTAGCCGGTCAACCTGGCCAATCTTACTGGATATATGCCAGCTCTGCTTGCTTAAACCTTTCCCTCTAACCTCTTTATTTATCTTATTTGCCTCTTTCCAGGAGGAAGCTTCCAATGCCTGGCGGCAGGGAGCAGGAAAGACACTGTACTTTCTTTTATTTAATATCTTCCTGGCCAATTTATCACATTTTCTCTCTTCTGGGCCTGTCTCTTTTAAACCTATTGGTATATCAATTAAAGCCAGCTTAAACTTATCATTATCCTGCCAGAGAGATTTAATATTATCATATAATTCATAACTAAGTTGACCATTATCATCACCAACCATAAACCAGCCTCCAGCACAGCCATCTATCCCAATATAATTCATGAAATTCCTCCCTGACTAAATCAACCTGCTCTTATTCAAGATTTCCGATAAGATTTCTATATAACTGAACAAATTTATCTTCATCAAGAAAATCATCATTATTCCAGGTAGCAGTTAAGAAATATTCTGTTCCATCTTCAGCCTTCACCCAGGTTGAAAGATTAAAGACTCCTGGTTCTGAGCCGCCCTTATAGGCAATCTTCTCCCAGTTAGACTGGCTAACAACACCAGAGTTAATCGACATTAAATCCAGTCCCTTTACTTCAGCCAGCAGATTCTTGATTTCGTAAGCTGAAAATTCCCACTCAATATCAACTGCCCGGACTCTATCAAAGATTGTAGATGAAGGCAATTCTTTAGCATCAATTTCTTCTAAAAGCTTATATTTCTCTTCCAATCCAGCCTCCCGATATCTTTCCAGAAGTTCTTGATTATCAGGATCCTTTAATTTAAAGGCTTCTCTAGTCTTTAAAAGTGGCCTTTTAATATCAGTAGATTCTTCAATCTTATTCCGCCCAAGCTCTTCAATTAAGATATCTGTTGCCGTATTATCACTAATAGAAATCATCAGGTTTGCAAGCGTATTTAAAGTAAGATATGTGCCCTCAGGCCAGCTCTGAAGTTGTCCAGAAGGAAGACTTTTCTGATAATCATTAAGCTGTACTACATCAGACCAGTCCCTTTCTCCTGCATTTATTGCCCGATTTAACTCTGCCAGAACAGCAATCTTAAAGGTAGAGCCAACAGCCATTCTTTTATCTGGATTGATTGCAGCTAACTCTTGATCATTTCTGGTTAATAATAAACTGACATCGCCTTCTAGCTCTTCAAAATCAGATACAATATTAAGATAATCCCCTGATAACTCAGTTACCGAAAGAAAGTAGAGACCTGCTATCTTATCATCTTCATTAACAACCAGCTGCATCTCTATAACGCCTTCAGTAAAATAAACTTTATAAATATGATTGTCCTGATCAGCAACTTCAACCTCTCTAAATTCTCCTAGACCATCTGTATAATCTGCTCTGATATCAGACAATTGCTCAACTGTTAGCTGCTGCAAAACCTGATCAGTAAAATACTCATCTGCCAGGTCTTCTTGAAAGAAAACTTCAATCATGTCAATTGGATCTGCTTTAATGACGGTAGAATGACCTATAACCAGCGCCAATAAAATTAAAATCATAATCCCCTTTTTAATTAATTTTTTTTGCATTATTTCCCCTCCTGAATAAAGTATAATTTGTTAATATTATAAACAATATAAATAAATTCACAATAAGAATAAAATAATAAAGACCCTAAAAAAACAGGGCCTTTAAATAATACTGGCTTATTTTTCATCACTCAAGGCAAAACCTTTCATGAACTGTTCCTGGAGGAGGAAGAATATAATCAATGGCGGTATCAGAGCTGTTAAAGCCCCGGCCATCGCTACACCCCAGTCTACAATCTGTTCAGGCCCTGATGAAGTCAGCTGTTGCATTGAAAGCTGAACAACCTGACGGCTTCTAGTGGTGATAATTAACATCGGCCAGAGATACTGATTCCAGACATAAACAAAGGTGATAACTACAAAGGCACCAATTGTATTTTTAGACATAGGAGCTAAAATCTGAAATAAAAACCTGACTGGTCCAATCCCATCTACTCTAGCAGCCTCAGCAATTGAAGTTGGAATACTCATAAAATGCTGCCTGAATAAAAAAGTCCCTGTTGCTGAAGCAAAAAATGGAACTGTTAAAGCCCAGTAACTATTAGCCCAGCCCAGATCATTAACTATATCAAATAACGGAACTATCCTGACCGGGACTGGCATCAACAGCGTCAAAAGTATAAAGAAAAATATCCAGGGTTTAATTGGAAACTCATAATATACCAGTGCCATAGCAGAAGTTAATGCCAGTATAATCTTTACAATTGAAATAATAACAGCAATAATAAATGAATTTAACATTCCCCGACCAATATTATATCTATACCATGCTATTAAGAAATTCCGGACAAAGGCTCTCCCTGGTAATAATCTAGGGGGATACTGATAAATCTGGCCTGGGGTCTGAGTGCTGGCAATAATTGCCCAGAGCAGGGGTATCATAAGCATCAGTACTGCCAGAACTATTAAGATATGGATAACAATCTTCTGGATAATCTTATGCCTCTTATATTTGTTATTTTTAAACTCTTCCCAGGTCGTTCTTTTATTGGCCATAATGAACTTTCCTCCCTCCCAGTCTAAATTGAATAATCATTAAAACTGTTACTATTGCAAATAAAACAAGGGATTGCGCTGCACCCATCCCTAGATTGTCATACTGGAAGGCATCTCTATATAGATTATAAATTAATATATTAGTTGCATCTATTGGGCCACCCTGGGTCATAACGTTTATCATACCAAAAGTTGTAAAGAAAGCATAAATTAAATTCATAGTAAATAAGAAAAAAATCGTCGGCGACATAATCGGGATAACAATCTTAAAATATTTTTGAAAAGGGTTGGCTCCATCTATTATAGCTGCTTCAACCATATGTCCAGGAACATTCTGCAGACCTGCTAAAAAGAAGACAATATTATAACCAAGCTGTTTCCAGACAGCTGTCATTGTAACCATCAAAAATGCAAACTGCCTGCTGGATACCCAGTCTGGTCTTACTCCAAATAATTCACCCAGTACAAAATTTAAAATTCCAATAGTAGGATTAAATATAAAAAGCCAGATTGTACCGGCAATAGCTGGTGAAAGGGCATAAGGCCAGATCATTGCTGTTCTAAAATACTTACCGCCTTTGATCTTCTGATTTGCTAAAATACTCAATAAAAAAGCAATCGGCATCGTTAATCCAACAACTAAAAACGAAAAAAACATAGAAACTCTAAAACTATGCCAGAAACTTTGGGAAGACAGTAACCTTTGAAAATTTTCAAAGCCAACATATATTCTCCTGGCTCCCATAAATGCCGTCTGATGTAGACTTGTCTCCACTGTAGCATACATAGGATAATAGAGGAATAATACCAGAACTATTAGGGTTGGAAGTAAAAAAACCCAGGGCATTATTTTACTCTTAAATTGATGACTCATTCATTTCAGCTCCCACTTTATCTAATATTTGGTCAATTCCAGTGTATAATAGCCCGGGATTGTCTCCCGGGCTATAAATCAGCCTGGACTTAATTAATCAACAATTATCCGCTGATAATTCCTTAAAATACCTTCTGCTTCTGTCTTGGCATCCATTAAGGCTTCTTCTACTGTCTTCTCTTCTCCCCAGACATATTGCATAGCATCTGTAACCTGGGTTCTAATTTCTGGGAATGGACCGATTAAAGCTCCCTGAGTAGAAGTAACTGATTCTGTATTTAGAAGCTGATTTAATGCTGTCTGATGATTTGGATTATCTTCATACCAGCCTTCATCTTCTAAAATTGTTATAGCATCTTCATGAACAGGGAAATAGCCAGTTGCCTTATGCCATTCAGCCTGCTGATCTGCGCTGGATAGATACATAACTAATTCACCGGCAGCCTCAATTTCTTCTTGAGGATGACCATCGATAACCCATAAGGAACCTCCACCGATAGTTGTTCCATGTCTTTCATAATCATCATGGATTGGGAGATAACCTGTCTTGATTGAAAAACCCTGTTCTTCTGCTGAAGCCATCTTAGGAGCAATTGCAGCAGTTGAGTCAATAGCTATTCCAGCATTCTGACTGGCAAAGATTGATCTTGATTCCTGCCAGGCCTCTACGCCAGGGTTAACATATAGTTCATTCTGGTAATTATAGTTCCACCATTCAAAAATATCCTGGGCAGCCTGCGAATCTAAGTGTAATGAGTCTGGCCTGCCTGACCTGCCATTTTCATTATTGGCTAAATCCTGACCCATATTTGCCATCCACTGCTCAAAGAACCAGCTGTGAAGAGGCATTACCCAGCCGTATTCAGCTGCGCCACTCTCAATAATCTGTTCACTATGCTCAATAACCTCATCAAAGGTCTCAGGTGGACTGTCAGGATCTAAACCGGCTTCTTCATAAATATCCTGATTTATATAAAGGATTGGGTTTGAGGAGTTATATGGCATTGAATATAGCTTTCCATCTACATTGTAATAATTAGTGACTGGTTCTAAATATACATCCCAGTCGACATCTTCTAGAGTATCCTGTAGGGGAACAAAAATATCCATATCAATTAACTGCCTGGTTGAAATTTCAAAACTCTGAATTACATGAGGTGGATTTCCGCCTCTATAAGCTGCCTGGGTTGTATCTAAAACATCACGATAACTACCCTGGTATTCCACATTTACATGAATATCATCATGCATTTCATTAAATGCATCTACCTGTTCTTCGATCATATCTTCTGTCATACCTGACATGGCATGCCAGTAATCAATTTCAACTTCCTGGGCAGCTGCATTTCCAGTAGCAAAGAAAACTAAACCAAGGACAAGCATTAATACGATTGTTTTACGCAATTTAAATATACCCCCTTTGTTTTTTTAAAACTATTCTTTTCTTTAAAAATATTGCGACTTTTTTCTGCAAAATAAAATAAAGTCTGGTTATCTCCCTCCTCTCTGCAAGTAATAGAAATAAAAATATGGCCTGAACACCATTACTTTCAAGATATAAAAATCCCTTGTTGATGTTAAAGCCATTCTCTTATCTCTGACCAGTCTATTTGATTAATTTAATTATATATTTACGTTATATTTTTGTCAAGTATTGTTAGAAGGTAAACACTGATTACCAGAGATTTTTTTCCCCTGTAGAAATAGCAAAAACACCCTGTTCAATTAGATCATTAATTTCTTCTTTTGTCCTGATTAAACCGCCAGCAATTATTGGACAGGAAATTCTCTCGTCAATTCTTTTAATCAGGTAAGGAGCAGCAACTCCTGGCAGGACCTCAATAGCAGATGGGCTGTTGTTATCCAGCATATTTCTGCCAGTTCTTAAGGCTTCTGAATCAAGTAAAAATAATCTCTGAATCCCCATCAGATCATATTTCATTGCTTCTTTGACAAGTTGACCTTTAGTTGAAATAATTCCATCGCAGAGTTCATTATAAGCAAGATACTTAACTGCTTCTTTATCCCGGCCCAGCCCAACCATTAAATCTATATGAATAAAGACAAGTTTATCATGTTCCATTATCTTTTCAACTATCTCATCTAACTCCAGTATGCTGATTTTCATAATTATGATTGCATAAACATCGCTCTTTAAAGCCTTCTTTAAGTCTTTCTCATTTCTAATAGCTGCAATCACAGGGTTTTTTGCAAAATAATGGCTTAAATGTCTCATTTACCAGCCTCCTAAAATAACTTTAAATCAAGTATCTTATCAGTAGTTTTAAAATGAACCTTGGCCACCTGCTTCAATTCTTCCTGGCCATGTTTTCTTACAAACTCCTGGCCGACATCAATTATATGATTGGCCGCCCCTTTAGGGAGCTCAATCTCATATTTATCTGATAACTGCTGTAACCTGGAAACAAATTCTGCCCTGGCCAGAATACTGGCAGCTGCAACAGCCAGATTACTCTCAGCCCTAACTTTCTGCTCAAGCTTTATCTCTTTGCCCTTTTCCATCAGAGCATTCTCAATCAAATATTTTTTTGCAAACTTATCAGATAAAACATTATCACAATCAACTTTATCCAGTAAGTTCTCTATAACCCGGGCATGGCCCCAGGCCAGAATTTTATTTAGATTGCCAATTTTTTTATGTAATTGATTATAACGAGGATTTTTAATTGTAACAACAGAATATTCACAGTTATTTTTGATCCTGGCAGCCAGCTTCTTAATTCTCTTATCCGATAAACTCTTGCTATCAGCAACACCATATCCACTTAATTTTTCAGCAGTCTTTTTATCAAGGTAGACTCCAGCGATAACCAGCGGGCCAAAATAATCCCCTTTGCCAGATTCATCAACCCCGATCAACTCGTCATGACCATCAAGGCCAGACTCCTCATATTCTGACTCAACACCTACTTGCTCCCTGGCAACAGTTTTTTTAGCAGCAGATTCAGCTCTCCTGATAAGCTCAAGTGCTTCCTCATCTTTAACCTGGGAAAGATCAACCCGGGTCCCTTTCTTTTTACTCTCAAAAATTCTGATCAGCTCAGACTCCCCCTGAAAATTCACCTTAAACTGAAGGCCATAATTAATCTCCTTATAATTTTCAACATCAAACCCCTGTCCCAGGAGGTGGAATCTCATCTCCTCATATAACTTAAATTTATCCAACAAAACCACATCCTATTTCACTATACTATTCTTTAAAACAATAATCTTCAAGACTGTATTCCTCTATCTCAGAAAGTTCATCTAAAGATTGGACCAATTTACTTAACTTCCGGCGGATTAATTTTTTCTCTGTCATTTTTTCTAGCTCCTTCTATAAAACTTCTGATATAGTCTCTTTCTAAATCATAAAATTTACAGGCATCCTGATTTTCCTTCATCGCCTGCACTTGAAACCTCTTAAAAATTCCTGAATCTCTTTCATATATAAGCTTACCATTTCGGGCTACCTGAAACCTCAATAAAGAACTGGCAAAGTTTAATATAGAAAGATCTATCTCTCTTACTTCTCCTGAAAAAATTTTAGATAATTCATTTTCTAATTTAGCTAAAAAACTCATATCTCGGATATTTTCTGAAGCTTTATTCTCATTAAAAAGAATTCCTATATCAATATCACTGGCTTCAGTCATTTGATCGGAATTAGCAGAACCATAGAGCACAACTAACTTGAGATCAAACTTCTCGGCAAGCTGATTAAATTTTTTCTCTGAAAACTCCATGGTTTATCTCCCCTATAAAAAATAAAATTATCTCATTAATGCAAATTCCCCTCACGATGAACAACATCATAAGCAAATAATGCATAACCAACTTCAGCAACTGTAAACTCAGTATCAGCAGCAAGCCTTCTAACAACATCAATAATCTTTATGTAATCTTCAGGCTTAAAGTTTTCCTTTTCTTCTACAAAATAACCAAGCTTCCAGAGGGTTGCCCAAACCCTGGTATCAATCACACAGTGAACCTTATCATCTAAACTGGTCAAAATAGCTGAAGCAGTTGGAGTCCCAATTCCAGTCAGGCTTGTATAAAGGGCCAGCTGACAGAACTCATCATCAAGACCATAGGCAACTTCAGTCACCTTCTCCACTCTAGCATCAGGATTCTTCTTAACATGATATGAACTCCTGGTAGAATTAAGATGGGCCAGCTCATAAAGTTCTTCTTTATTAAGATAACCCTTATTATGATACTTTTCACCAATCTTTTTTAAACCCTCAGGATAGAGCCCTGTCGTCTCATCATATTTCCCCAGATATTTTTCATAATCGATAGTATTCATTGTAACCCCCCTCACGTTGACCTGCCTATATCCATAATATCACCACAGACCGCCATTATCAATTGGCCAATTGAAGTAATATCTGCAATTAAAATATCTCTGCAAATTTATATATTAATTAATACCATTATTTTAATATCAGCATAATAAAATTTATCTGTTTATAGATAATTCAAGATTAGTTGCGATTTTCCTTTTAATACAACCAGCAGGAAACACAATGGTTATCTTTTTCTACCTGCAATTCTGGTTCCTGATTCTTACAAACTTTCATTGCATATCGGCATCTCGGATTAAAGCTGCAGCCCTCAGGAGGATTAATCGGGCTGGGGACTTCACCTTCTAGAATTTCTCTCTTATTAGTCTTATTGTTTTTACCTACTCTATGGATCGAAGAAAATAATGCCTGGGTATATGGATGAAGAGGTTTAGAAAAAATATCTTCAGCATCCCCTAATTCAACTAATTTACCTAAATACATAACCCCAATCTTATTACTTATATGTCTAACAACATGGAGATTATGAGAAATCCAGAGATAGGTTAAATCAAACTCTTCCTGCAGTTTCTGCATAAGGTTTAAAACCGCCGACATTATTGAAACATCCAAACCTGCTGTTGGCTCATCACAGACAATAAATTCTGGGTTCAATGCTAAAGCCCTGGCGATCCCGACTCTTCTGGCTTCGCCACCACTTAACTCATGGGGGAATTTTTCTGAATGCCTCTTTGATAATCCAACTGTATCCAGAAGTTCCCAGACCTTATCCAGGAGTTCAAAATCATCCTTTACCAGACCATGAATATAAAATGGTTCAGATATTAATTCCTCAACTATTAGTCTGGGATTTAGAGATGAACGAGGATCCTGTAAAATCAACTGGGCATTCCTTCTAAATTCTTTCATCTCCCTTGTTTATTTATTCCAACTCTATCCCCAGACCATCTGCCACTCTATTGACATAATTAAAATAAGCCACAACCTGATTTAAATCAAGAATATCCCGGTCACCAAGTCCATATTCTCTTAGATTATCAATATCTGTTTTATCAATAGATTCCGGCCTTCTGGTTAACTTCTCAGCATATGCCAGCATAGCCTTCTCTTTATCAGTAATCTCAGCAGCCCTGTAATCATCAATAACCTGATTTAAAATCTTCTCACCTTCACTTTTATCTCTAATTAGTTTCTGGAGCGCCGCCCCATGATGGGTTACTCAGTAATGGCAATCATTAATAGCAGAAACTACAGTTGCCACCATCTCCCGCTGCTTCCGGGAAATATTCGAACCAGCAAACATTATCGTCTTATATAAATTT
The DNA here is from genome assembly GCA_051745425.1 of Bacillota bacterium. Taxonomy (GTDB): domain Bacteria; phylum Bacillota; class Halanaerobiia; order Halanaerobiales; family Halarsenatibacteraceae; genus Halonatronomonas. The sequence goes on along the minus strand of JBNJEB010000004.1, from coordinate 1,653 downwards.
AAATGATCCTCCAGCACCTGAGGATTCAGGGAATGAACCTTTAATATATGGGCAACCTTTGAGCTACCTCTTCCAGTAATTTTTTCATATACTTCTTTTAATTTTCCCTCTGCTTTATCTTCATCAACCATCTCAATCCAGGCCATGATAATTTCCCCCTCATTTAATTAAGTCGTTTCTATACCTGATCTCATTTTTCATTTTTTGATAACCTATTTCTGCTTTTATACTTTAATTAGCAATAGCTTTTATTTCAGGATCCAGAACATCTGCAATAGTTGTATTTTCAAGCTCTGCCAGCATTTTCTGATAGGCCTTTCTAAAAGCCGCATGGATCTTACATCTATCTATAATATTACAGCCATGGAGGTCATCAACACAATCAAAAACTCCATTTTCAGTTTCAAAAATATCTGTCACCTGGGCCAGGGTTATTTCTTCAGGAGGAAGATTGAGCGTATAACCACCCTGCTTACCCTCTGAGGAGCTAACAATATTATGATTTGAAAGCTCCTGCATAACCTTGGCCAGATATGAAGCAGACACATTCTCTATTTCAGCAAGTTCATTAACAGAGAGCTCTTCACCATCCTTTTTTGCTAAAATTATTAAAGCATGAATCCCATAATCAGTTTTCCTTGATGTTTTCATTTTTATCCCTTCTATCTTTTAATAATGAACCAAGATTTCTGGCAATCATTTTAGCCTTTAACATCTTCTCTGGTTGATCAGAAAATTTATCAGGAAGATGTTCAATTTTAATCTCATCTAAGAAGCCATGCCGCTTAACCACAGTCCCGGCAGCACAATCTTCACCATAACCGCAGGTAAAACATTGAGAATATCCTTCAAGATGAAGTGTATCCATTACTGCTATCTGGTTTGATGTCATCAGCCTCTTTATGTAGGTTAAAACCCTTGACTTGTCAGGATCACCATCAACAGCTACAGCCACGCCAAGTTTACCTGCCAGCTTAAATTTCTCCCGATGGCGGAAACAATATGTTCTTTCAAGACAGGCATGGGCTAAAGCATTTAAGGTATCATAATAATCCGGTGCTCCAAAAACTATTGCATCAGCTTCCAGCATCTTATATCCTATCTCCTGCCAGTCATCTTTAACCTTACAGAAACTATCAGCAGCACATTCAGTACAGCCAGTGCAGCCATTAATCCTTTTACCGGCAAGGGATATATATTCAAACTCCTCTCCTGTATTTTCTAAAATATACTTAATAACATCTGAAGTAGTCCCATTATTACGACCACTTCCACTAATTCCTAAAATCAAGTTACCACTCCTTTAACATGGATTTTTTAAATCTGTGTTAATTATATATCTGGTGAAGGTTAATAGAATGTATGCAATCTAACAATTGAAAAATAAATATTAAACTTGTAACATATTACACCCCAGCTTAATTTTTTCCGTAAATCCGGATCTCTCTGGCCCCGGTATTCCCACCTGTTGATGTAACCACCTCAAAACGAAGGCTTTCAGATTGAACTGGATTTAAAGAGAAGTTATAAAGTTGCTCGGCATCAGGAATCTCGAATTCACCGAGAATTTCACCAGATGCATCCAATACTCTTATAACTCTGATCTCACCTGTATCTCCCATAGTTCTTGACCAGAAACCGAAACCGGTAACC
>JBNJEB010000003.1:0-43775 GCA_051745425.1 Bacillota bacterium | reverse complement strand
CTAGGGCCTGAGCCTTTAACCGAGGAGTTTACTGCTGAAAAGTTAAAAGAAATTATTAAAGGTAGATCTACTTCTATCAAGAATATATTACTTAATCAGCAATTGATTGCAGGTATTGGTAACATTTATTGTGATGAAGCTCTTTTTAGATCAGGAATTAGACCAGATCGGCCAGTTGATAAATTATCTGATCAGGAGATTGAAAAACTTCATCATGAAATCAATAATGTTATTGCCGCTGGAATTAAGTTTAATGGTACAACCTTCAGTGATTATGTTAATGCTATGGGTGAAGAGGGTAGTTTTCAGGAGGAATTAATGGTATATAATCGTTCTGGAGAAAATTGCCAGCATTGTGACTGTCATATTGAAAAAAATAAAGTTGCTGGCCGCTCATCTCATTTTTGCCCTAACTGTCAGAATTAAGGAGGTAATTTTTATGGCTTTAGGTTTAACAGGTGGGATTGCAACGGGAAAAACAACAGCAGCAAATATTTTAAAAGATTTTGGTGCTGAAATAGTTGATGCAGACAAAATTGCCCATAAAATAATGGAGCCAGATGGACCTGCTTATAGCGATGTTGTTCAGTTTTTTGGTAATAATATTTTAAATGATGATGGCAGTATAAATAGGAATAAACTTGGAGAGATAGTATTTAGCAACTCAGAATTAAGACAAAAGCTAGAAAAAATTACTCATCCAATTATTATAAAAGAAATTGAGAAGAGACTTGAAAATGATAATAATATTGTTCTTGTTGCCCCCTTGTTATTTGAAGTCGGATTAGAAAGGCTAGTAGATGTGGTCTGGGTAATATATTGTAGTCGTTTAACTCAAATAAAAAGATTAAAAAATAGAGACAACCTGGATGACAATGCAGCAAATATCAGGATTGATGCTCAAATGCCATTGCAAGAAAAGATTGAAAATGCTGATTTAGCGATTGAAAATGAAGGGTCTATTGAAGATCTTAAAAGTAAATTAAGAGTTGCCTGGGAAAAATGGCAAAAGGGGGATGAATATGAGTTATAGAGTAGCACTAATTGCCCATGATGAGCAAAAACCTATCCTTATTAACTTAGCTAAAAAATATAGGAATGAATTATCAAAATGTAGATTAATTGCAACTGGAACTACAGGAAAAAGGTTAATAGAAGAGACAGGACTTGAGATAGAGAGAGTTAATTCAGGTCCACTTGGTGGCGATCAGATGATTGGTGCAGAAATAGCTAAAGAATTAATTGATGCAGTAATATTTTTGCGAGATCCATTAACTGCTCAACCCCATGAACCAGATGTTTCAGCGCTTTTAAGAGTTTGTGATGTTCACAATGTGCCATTAGCTACTAATATTGCAAGTGCTGAATTATTGATAAGATCAATGCTGGCAGATGATTAAAATGGATTCTAAATCAACTTTTTTTAAAAATATTATTATATTGTTTTTTTTGATAACATTTTTAATTTTTGGAACTGCTATATCCAGTCAAGCTGAAATTAGTAATGATATATATATATTTCCGATTCCTGAAGAAAGCCTTGATCCTCATATCACCTGGGAACAGGGGAGAACTGAGGTATTTAATTATTTGTATGATTCTCTATATGATTATGATATATATAATAATGAATATATTCCAGATTTAGCATCGGCTAAAATTACTGTTGAAAAAGATAAAGATTTAAATAAAAATGTGATACCGATAAATACAGAAAAGAAATTTGCCGATGGAAGCTATCTTACTGCAGAAGATGTGGAATATAGTATTTTGAGATTATTATTATTAGATCATCCTGGTAGTGGGTCTTCATATTTTTGGAGAGCGATATTTAATCATCCAGACTTAAGCTCTTTTGCTAAAGAAATAGTTGGATATTTTAATCATGAATATTTAAGTTTTAAAGAAGCTAGAAAAATATTTAATAGTATTAAAGAGAGAATATATATTGAAAATGATAATTTAATAATAAAATCAGAGGAGTCAATTGACTTTCAGTTATTTTTATCAAATAGGGTTCCCTGGTCATCTGTTTTAAATAAAGATTTTATGGTTGGTAGTAATGACTGGGATGGGGACCCTGATACATGGCCATTATATTATCAAAGATCTCCGGAATCTTCTCCACTATATGATAATAATAAGGCTACATCCTCTAACTGGAGAGTAGCAAAATGGAGACCTGGCAACCATCTGACTTTAGTAAATTCAACTTCCGGTGATCTCTGGTACCAAAAGATAGAATTTTTAAAACTATTTTTTACTCCTGAGATAATTAGTTCTTTTGGTGGACCATTTATTAACTCCACCATTGATAAGGCCCAATTTCTACCAGAAAAAGATTTTGAAATAGAAGATAATATTTTAAATAAAAATTATAAAAAGGATACTATTTCAGCCGAAAGTATAATTTATTTAATAAAAAGTTTGCAGAATAACAGAACTGATTTTAATTCAATAATATTTTATAAAAATAATAAGACTCATATAAAGATAATAAATGAATTAAACTCAAAAGAAGATTATAATAAATATAAAATAGAAGCATTAGGTTGGGATGAATATTACAATCGTTTATTAGCTGGAGATTATAAATATGCTGTAGTTGAGAGGCTTGAACCATTTGCTGAAGAATTACAATATTTATATACAATTCAATCTGAATTTGATTATTCTGTAGATTTAATTGAGATTTTAGATAAACCAGAGCGTATACTTTATAAAAGAAGGGGAATTTGACAGTTATTGATATCTCGGGTATAATTTTAATATCGGAATCTTTATTTAATTGTGAAGGAATTATGGATTATATCTAGAAGTAGTATAGTGGACGGAAATATTTTATTATTAGTCATGCAATTATAATATTTATAACTTAAAAGATTTTATATCTTGGAGGAGAGAGGGAGGAGATAAGACCATAGATTTTAATTTATTCAGAATATTTGAAGACTGTAAAATGGACTACTTATAACATTATTATTTAAGGGTAGGTGAGTTTCTTGGAAAAACAAGATAATTTGATTGAGGTAAAAAATCTTAAAACTCATTTTTTTACTGAAGAAGGTGTTGTTAAGGCTGTTGATGGGGTTGATTTTTCAATTAAGCCTGGCGAGACAGTAGGTATTGTAGGTGAGTCCGGTTGTGGTAAAAGTGTTACCTCTTTGTCGATTATGAGGTTGGTTGAATCGCCTCCTGGCAAGATTGTTGATGGGGAGATTCTATTTGAAGGTAAAGATTTGACGAAATTAAGCGAAAAAGAAATGAGAAAGATTAGAGGTAATGATATATCTATGATCTTTCAGGAACCTATGACTTCCTTAAACCCAGTTTATACTGTTGGTGACCAGATTACAGAAGCATTAGTGCTTCATAAAAACATTTCTAAAAAAGAAGCTAAAGTACAAGCTATTGAAATGTTAAAAAAGGTAGGTATACCTCTACCAGACCAAAGGGTAGATGAATATCCTCACCAGTTAAGCGGTGGGATGCGTCAGCGTGTTATGATTGCTATGGCATTATCATGTGATCCTAAGCTATTGATTGCTGATGAGCCTACTACTGCATTAGATGTAACAATTCAGGCGCAGATTCTAGATCTTATGAATGGTCTTAAAGATGAGTTTGGCATGGCTATCATGATGATCACTCATGATCTTGGTGTAATTGCTGAAGTATCAGATAGAATAGCAGTTATGTATGCTGGTAAAATAGTTGAATATGCTGATGCAGAAGAATTATTTGCAAATCCATCTAATCCATATACCTGGGGACTTTTAAAGTCTATTCCTCTGTTACATAAGGATATAGAAAAACTATTTGCTATACCAGGTAATGTTCCAAGTCCTTTAGATTTTCCTGAAGGATGTAAATTTAATTCTCGTTGTTTTATGGCCCAAGATAAATGTTATGATGAAGAACCTCCTTTACATGAGGTTGAAGATGGTCACGTATCCCGTTGTTGGTTTATAGATAAATTAGAAGAACATAAAAAGCAGGTTCAGGAAGATGAATCCGCTTAAATTAGCTGGAGGTGAATGATTTGGCAGTTGAAAATGAAAATCTGCTAGAAGTAAAAAACTTAAAGAAGTATTTTCCGGTAAAAGCCGGTGTTTTCCGTAGAACTGTTGGTCATGTAAAAGCGGTAGACGATGTGAGCTTTAGCATAAAATCTGGTGAAACCCTTGGTCTTGTAGGTGAATCTGGATGTGGCAAATCTACAACTGGTAGAACTATTCTTCGTCTTCTAGAAGCTACAGATGGAGAAGTTATATTTGATGGTAAAAACATTCATGAATTAGATAAAAAAGATATGAGAAGTGTTCGTCGTCAGATGCAAATAATCTTTCAAGATCCATATGCATCATTAAATCCAAGAATGACTGTTGCTGATATTATTGGCGAGCCTATGGATATTCATAATCTTGCTAAAAACAAGAAAGAAAGAAATCAGAAGGTTGAAGATTTACTTGAAAGAGTAGGTTTATTAGCTGATCATATGAAAAGATATCCTCATGAGTTTTCTGGTGGTCAGCGACAAAGAATAGGTGTAGCTAGAGCACTGGCTGTAAATCCTCATTTGATAATCTGCGATGAACCTGTTTCCGCTCTGGATGTTTCGATTCAGGCACAGGTTATTAATTTGATGGAAGATTTGCAGGATGAGTTTGATCTGACATATCTATTTATAGCACATGATTTAAGTGTAGTAAAGCATATAAGTGACAGAATAGCAGTTATGTATCTTGGTAAATTAGTTGAATTGGCTGATAAAAAAGAACTTTTTGATAATACCTTACATCCATATACACGTTCATTATTGTCGGCTATTCCAGTTGCAGATCCTACTTATAAAAAGGAGAGGATTATATTAGAAGGAGACGTGCCAAGTCCTGTAAATCCACCTTCTGGATGCAGGTTCCACCCGCGTTGTCCGGAAGCTATTGATATTTGTAGTGAAGTGGAACCAGAATTTAAAGATTATGGTGGAGGACATATGTCAGCATGTCATGTAACTGATCAGGAACATGAAGCTGTAAATTAATGAAAAATTTAGTTTTATATAAAAAAGCCCTCCTATTTAGGAGGGCTTTTTTATCTTTTTATTAATTTTTTCAGCTAAAGATTTTGGGGCATAGGCTTTAACATAGATACCATCCTGAATATATTTTTCTTTTTCTACCTCGCCATTATTATGAAGTTTTTCAATTAAATAAGCATCTTCATAATTGATTAACCCCGCTACTGTTTTAAACTTTTTATAAACAATTTCCTGGATTTTTTCTAATAAAACTTCAATATTTTTTCCTGTTTTTGCAGAAATAAAAATTGAATCTGGATAGCAATTTTTTAAAAACTGCTTATTTTCAGGTTTTAAAAGGTCTATTTTATTAAATACAAGTATTTGTTGTTTTTCCTTTACAGTTATTTCTTCAATTACATTATCAACTGTTTTCATTTTTTTGTCTATATTTTCAGTGGAACTATCAACCAGATGTATAATAATATCTGATTGATTAATTTCTTCTAAGGTTGCTCTAAAAGAAGCGATTAGACTATGGGGGAGATCTTTTATAAAACCTACTGTATCAGAGATAATAGCTGATTTACCTCCAGGCAATTTAAAATTTCTCATAGTTGAATCTAATGTTGCAAACAATTGATCTGCAACTAATTTATCAGCATCTGTTAGTTGATTTAATAAAGTGGACTTGCCGGCGTTTGTATAACCAGCTAAAGCGATAATGGGATCTTTCCTATCCTGACGTTGCACATTTCTAGTTTTTTCAATCTCTTTTAATTCATTTTTTAATCTATGAATTCTTTTATTAATTCTTCTTCTATCAGTTTCCAGTTTAGATTCTCCGGGTCCCCTGGTTCCAATACCACCAGCAAGTCGGGACATTTCTGTCCCTTTTCCTGTTAGTCTTGAAAGCATATATTCTAGTTGAGCTTTTTCAACCTGCAATTTACTTTCCTTTGTTTTAGCGTGTAATGAAAAGATGTCAAGAATTAATTGAGTTCTATCAATTACTCGTATTTCTAGTTCCTCTTCTAAATTTCTTAATTGGGCAGGGGTTAATTCACAGTCAAAAATAACAAGATTTATTTCTTTTATCATTACTGAATTTTTAATTTCATTTAATTTTCCAGTACCTATATAGTGAGCTGGATTAACATTATCTTTTCTGTATTTAATATAACCTTTGACATTTCCACCAGCTGTTAAAGTTAATTCTTTTAATTCTTCAATATTTTCTCTGTTTTCTCCAATGAGTAGCACATGGTCTTTATTTATACCAGTAGCAAAGTTATTTCTTTTAATATTAATCCCTCCATTTATTTGATATTTTAATTATACCAAATTAATCTATAAATACAAGCGTTTAATCTTGACATAAGTTAATATAAGATGCTATTATAAATATACCGGCATTGGGTATTAAATAATTGGAGGGATATTATGAGTTCATTACAAAGTGAAGATAAAAAAGCTTTATTAAACCGCTTAAGCAGAATAGAAGGTCAGGTAAGAGGTCTGGCTAGAATGATAGAAGAAGATAAATATTGTATTGATATTTTAACTCAGATAGCAGCCAGTAGAGGAGCTCTAAAGAATGTTGGTTTGAAGGTTTTACAAAGACACGTTGAAGGTTGTGTTAGCGAGGCAATTCAAAATGGCAATACTGAAAAAGTAGTTCCAGAACTTTTAGATACAGTTAATCGTTTTGTTGATTAAATAGTTTATCCAGCCTTTTGCCTATTATTTCATGCAAGGCTGGACTTTTTCATCAAAATATTATATAATATTAATTGAAAGATTATAATATTATACATAGATTGGGGATGTGGCATGCATATGTCAAGAAAACAATTATTGCTGGTCTTTTTTATATTTGTATTTTTATTGATTATTCAGTCCAGTCCTATTATTAATGAAATAAATGCTCGAATTCAAGAAGATTCAGAACTTATACATAAAGATTTTGATTCCCCATTATCATTATTAAGTTTTGGTTTTTTAGATACATCAGATCAGGAAGATAGAGATTTAAATTACATAACCTCAACTGCATTACCAGTTAATTTTCATCAGAATAAAATAGATTTCGTGATTGGGGATAGACAGATTTCCTGGGAAAATTCTAATTCAGAAAGAGAAATAAATTTAGCTTCTGAAGCCAGGGAAAATTTTGATCGTCAATTAGAAGATAAATTAAAAGAAATAACAGGGATAGGTTTTATTCAGGCTTTAAATAAGGATTATAGCCATTATAATTTATTATCAGATGTTAAGACTCATGTTGTTCGACCTGGAGAAAGTCTCTGGACTATAGCAAGTAAATATGATATTAATATAGATACTCTAATTGGGGCTAATGATATAAATGATATGAATCAAATAATGCCAGGTGACGAACTAAAAATTCTTCCTGTGAAAGGTATCATGTATAGAATAGGCCCTGGAGATTCTTTGCAAGAGCTTATATCAAAATATAATTTAGATACAGATAGAGTATTGCAGGCAAATAATATAATTAATTCAGATAATATATCGACAGGAAAAAATATAATTTTGCCAGGTGCTAAACCTGAATTTGGTTATCAAGATAGATTAAGTCAAATGTTTATTAGACCGGTGGGTGGTAGAATTAGCAGCCCATTTGGACCTCGCTGGGGAAGACAACATAGCGGGATTGATTATGCAGTGCCAATAGGTACACCTGTTAAGTCTGCTGGTAGTGGTAGAATAGTCTACGTAGGCTGGTCATCTGGGTATGGTAATACAGTAATAGTTGAGCATCAGCAAGGGATGCGAACATTATATGCTCATTTAAATTCATTCAATGTAAGAACAGGTCAGAGAGTAAATAGAGAGCAAGTAATAGCTCGATCTGGTAATACTGGCCGTTCAACAGGGCCACATGTTCATTTTGAAGTTAGAGTAAATGGGCGTCCAGTTAATCCAGCAGGTTATTTAAGATAAAATAGATTCCTGCTTTTTAAGAAAATAATCTTAAGAAGCAGGATTTTTAATTCAAGTGTAGAATAAATAAAGTAAGTCAATATTATTTTTTTATTATTCGTGCAAGCGTTTGCATTTGTTGATTCTAAATATTGTATGAGCGAGACAAAGGTGATTAGAATGAATAAAATAACTATAAAAGATGTAGCAAAAGAAGCGGATGTTTCTCCTTCAACAGTTTCAAGAGTTATAAGTGATAGTCCCAATATTAGTGAGCCAACAAAAGATAAGGTAAGATTTATTATGGAAGAAATGGGCTATTTTCCTAATGCAATTGCAAGAAGTCTTGTAAAGCAAAAAACCAGGTCTATTGGACTTGTAATGTCAAGGCCAACTGACAGGGCTCTGGCTAATCCTTTTTTCTCAGGCGTTATTCAGGGTATTGCTGCTGTTGCTCAGGAAAAAAATTATAGTCTTTTATTGACAGCTGCTGATAATTACGAAGATGAATATCAGGAAGCTCTAAAACAATTAAAAGTAGGAAAAGTTGATGGTTTAGTTCTGCTGGCCTCAAGGATCAATGACGATTTAATTAAACAATTATTAGAAAATAGTTATCCATTTGTTTTAATTGGTAGGAGCGAAGAATTTCAGTCTATTCCAAGAGTAGATAATGATAATTACAAAGCAGCTTATTCTTTGGTTGAAAGACTAATTCATTCAGGATATAAAGAGTTTTCTATTCTTGCTGGACATAAAGATTATGTATTTACTGGTGATAGACTTAAAGGTGTAATAGATGCGCTTAAAGCTTATAATTTGGAGCTTAATCAAGATAAAATAGAATTTACAGACTTTACCTTTGAATCTGCTGAAAAATCTGCTTATAAAATTTTATCAAATCATAAAGTAGATGTATTGATTGCTTTTGATGATCTTTTAGGAATGGCAGCAGTTCAGACTGCAGAAATACTTGGTTTTTCTATTCCAGATCAAATTGGTATTGTAGGCTTTAATGACCATACATTAGTTTCTTATTTAAAGCCAGCTTTAACTACAGTTAAAATACCTATTGTTGAAATGGGCCAGAAGGCTATAAGTATGCTAATTAAAATGCTTGAAGAAACTTCTTATAATGGTGAAGAAAAAATAATCCCAACTGAAATTATAGAGAGGGAGTCATTAAAATTCAAGTAGATTTGAATTGGAACATACTTTTATTTGGGGGGTGATAAGATTAACTAAGTGTTATGCTGAATTTTTTAGAATCTTTAAAACTAAATTAATAGGGGGACTTAAAAAATGAAAAAAGTAATTGGATTAATGCTTGCTCTAGTAATGATATTTGGTATGGCAAATGTAGCTGAAGCTTCAACTTCTGGTGAACTTTTGATCTGGGCTGATGAAACAAGAACCCCAGTACTTGAGGATATTAAAGAAGAATTTGAAGAAATGTATGGTATTCCAGTAGAAGTACAGGAGAAACCATTTGGTGACATTAGAGACGATCTAGCAATAGAAGGGCCTTCCGGTGAAGGACCAGATATTATTGTTGGTGCTCACGACTGGATGGGGGAACTAGTAGCTAATGGTTTAGTGGAGCCAATGAATTTAGGTGATAAAAGAGATCAATTTATGGAAACAGGACTTGATGCATTTACCTGGGGCGAAGATCTTTATGGTATGCCTTATGCTATTGAATCTGTAGGACTTTTCTATAATAAAGATATGGTACCAGAGCCACCAACTACTTTTGAAGAATTTGCTCAGATGGTTAAAGATTTAAGAGATGAGGATGCTGAAAAGTATGGTTTTGTAATGCCTCAACCAGACCCTTATCATACCTTCCCATTCTTTAGTGGTTTTGGGGGTTATGTCTTCGGTGAAGACGAAGATGGAGTATTAGACCCCATGGATATTGGTTTAAATAATGAAGGTTCTGTAAGAGCACTTGAAGAGTTGGTAGAACTATATGATGGTTATATACCATATATAGATTATGAGACAATGATGAGTATATTTACAAGTGGAGATGCTGGTATGATGCTAACTGGACCATGGGCAGCATCTGACATTCAGGAATCTGGAATTGATTATGGATTTACTCGTCTCCCGAGTATGAATGGAAATGAAGCTAGACCATTTGTTGGTGTTCAGGGCTTTATGATTTCATCATTCTCAGAAAATAGAATTCTTGCTCAGACTTTCTTAAATGAATTTGTTGCCCAGGAAGAAGTAATGTATCGTTTCTATGAACTTGATGACCGTCCTCCAACATTCATTCCTGCTGGTGAGAGGGCTTCAGAAGATCCAGATACAGCTGGTGTATTAGAAAGTGCAGAGACCGGAGTTCCAATGCCTGCTATTACTGAAATGGCAGCTGTTTGGAGTGCCTGGGAAGATGCTCTTTCTCTTGCTTTAAACCAGGATCAATCTGCTGAAGATGCTCTTGATAATGCAGTCGAACAGATAAAAAATTCGATTCAGTCTGAAGAGTAAAGAAAAATAGAATGTTAATAATATATAGAAACAAGAAAGGGCCGGCATTTAAAATGCCGGCGTTTTCTACCCCATGAAATGGAGGGGAGATAATTGAATTTATGGCGTAAATATAAAACTTATTTTATAAAAATAATATTTTTAGCAATTTTTAATGCTTTAGCACTGTGGAGTTTAATTGTTGGTATATATACAGAAGGCTGGATACTAGTTGCTTTAACAGTTTTGGTGATGGTAATAATTAATTATGTTTATCTTTCAGATAAGGTATATCCGTTGCGTTATATTATCCCTGGAACTTTCTTTATGATATTATTGGTCGTTTACCCAATTTTTTATACTATTTATGTATCTACTACTAATTATGGTACTGGAAATATGTTGGATAAAGAACAGGTTATTAATCAACTTGAGGGGAGAACTTTTTTACCAGAAGATACCCACACTTATAATTTTACTGCATTTAAATCAGATGATGAATTTAAATTGTTATTTGAAGATCAGGAGTCTGGAGAATTAATGATAGGTGATACTATAGATAATTCTATAGAGGAAATTACCTCTGATGATCCAAGATTAAAAGATACTACAGGAGACGGAGAAATAGATGCAATTAATGGTTATTCAAAGTTAGAGCAACAGGAATTATACCAAAATCTTAGTGCTTTAGAAGATATAAGTATGGAATATGGTAATAATGAACTTAGAATGAATGATATTAACACTTTTGCTTTATACAGGCAAAGGTATGAATATTTAGCTTCAGAGGATAAAATAATTGATCATAGAGATGGATATGAATTTAAGCCAGTAGAAGGACATTTTTATAATGATGAAGCAGGTCGTTTATCACCTGGTTATCGGACATATGTTGGTTTAAGAAACTATCGTCGTCTCTTAACTGATCAAAGAATATTACAGCCATTTTTTAGAGTTTTTGTTTGGACATTTGTCTGGGCTATCTTAAGTGTTGGTACAACATTTGCGTTAGGGTTATTACTTGCCCTTATTCTTGATGATAAAAAATTAAAATTCAAAAAATTCTACAGGACCATTTTGATAGTTCCTTATGCTATGCCGGCTTTTATTTCTGTATTAATCTGGCGTGGATTATTTAATCCTGAAGTTGGAGTTATAAACGGTATATTAGAGAGTTTACCATTTTTATCTGCATTACCATTTATGCATAGTATATTTTGGACTAGAGTTGCCCTTGTATTTATTAATTTATGGCTTGGTTTTCCTTATATGCTTTTAATTACTTTAGGTGCTTTACAAAGTATAGATAATAATCTATATGAAGCTGCAAGAATTGATGGGGCAAGTATCTGGCAGAAATTTAGATACATTACTCTTCCTTTACTTCTGGTTAGTGTTGCACCATTATTAATTGCTTCATTTGCATTTAATTTTAATAATTTCAATATTATTTATCTATTTAATGAGGGCCGACCAGCAATAGCAGGAGCTCAGACGCCTGCAGGTGGAACTGATATTTTGATCAGTTACACTTATAGATTATCATTTGAAACAGGTAGAGGGGCTGATTTTGGTCTAGCCAGTGCGGTAACTCTCGTTATATTTATGATAACCGCGACAATAACCTGGTTTAACTTTAGGTTTACCGGGGCACTTGAGGAAGTGAAAGAAAATGAGTAGAGATAAAAAAATTGGATTAATAAAACATTTAATAGTCTGGCTCGCAATAATCTTTGCTATGTTTCCAGTAGCCTGGACTCTTTCAGCTTCAATAAATCCAGCTAATACATTAGTTGGTCAGACAATTGTTCCTCCTGAGATTACATTTGAACATTATCAAGAGCTGGCAACATCGACTCAGCATCCATTTTTACTCTGGCTCTGGAATAGTATTAAAATATCATTGATAACTTCAGTGATTGCGGTAACTTTAACAACTCTTGCTGCATATCCTTTTTCACGATTTCGTTTTAAATTTAGAAGAAAGGGTTTATTTACTATTCTTTTAGTTCAGGTTTTTCCTCAGATGCTTGCCATGGTAGCAATTTATTTGCTTTTCTTAAATATTCAAAGATACTTTCCTGTTATAGGTTTAAATACACATCCAGCTTTGATTTTAATTTATTTAGGAGGGGCTATAGGAGTTAATACCTGGTTGATGAAGGGGTATATGGATACTATTCCCCGCTCCTTAGAAGAAGCGGCTTATATTGATGGTGCAGGCAAATTTCAGGCTTTTAGATTAATTATAGCTCCTTTAATAAGACCAATGCTTGTAGTAATATTTATTTTGCAATTTATTGCAACCTATTCGGAGTATATACTAGCGAGAGTTATATTAGGTTCATCATCAAAGTATACTCTTGCAGTTGGTTTACATTTATTTATATCAGACCAATATGGTGCTAGATGGGGAACATTTTCGGCGGCAGCAATTATTGGCGCAATTCCTATAATTGTTCTCTTTATGTTAGTTCAGGATCATATAATAAGCGGTCTTACTGGGGGAGCTGTTAAGGGATGATTTTATCAGCTATTAATCATTCATATAACCCAGTCCAGCAATCTGTAATAAATAAAAATACACTTGAGCTTAGAATAGAAACTGCCCGGGATGATATCTCTCGGGTAGTAATTCTTTATGGGCCAAGATATACAGAAAAAGAGAACCCTTCCAAAATTAAAGAGCTAAATCTATTATATAGAACATCAGAAAAAGATATATATTCAACTTATCTTAATTTAGATGATACAAGAGTTAGATATATCTTTTACCTTGAAGACTACCATAAAAACGGTTACTGGTATAATGAAAAAGGGTTTTCAATTAATAGACCTAGGGGACATCATTCAGGATACTTTCAATTTCCAGTAATCAATAAGTCTGATATTCCTGACTGGCCTGATTGGCCTAAAAAGCAGGTGATATATCAAATATTTCCTGATAGATTTTATCGTTCAGGTAATGATAATAAGGCAAAGGATTCCTGGGGAGATTTACCTACAAGAGATTCTCTTTATGGTGGTAACCTTCGAGGAATAATAGATAAACTAGATTATATAGAAAATATGGGATTTACAACAATTTATCTAACTCCAATTTTCAAGTCTCCAAGTAATCATAAATATAATATAGATGATTATTATCAAATAGATTCTAATTTTGGTAATTTAGAGACAGCTAAAATGTTAATTGAAGAAGCTCATAAAAGGGATATTAAAATAATTTTAGATGCAGTTTTTAATCACTCTGGTTCAGGTTTTTTTGCTTTTCAGGATCTGATTCAGAATGGTGAAAAATCTAAATATATTAACTGGTATCATCCTGAAAAATTTCCTGTTAGTTTAGATAAAGTTAATTATAAGACCTTTGCTAACAATATTAGTCAGATGCCAAGATTAAATATGGATAACCTGGCAACTCAGAATTATTTTCTTGAAGTAGCGAGATATTGGACAGAAGAATTAGATTTAGATGGCTGGCGTTTAGATGTTGCTGATGAAGTTTCTTCTGATTTTTGGTATAAATTTAGGAATGAACTAAAAAAAATTAATTCTAATATCTTTATTATTGGTGAGGTTTGGTATAGAGCCAACAGATGGTTGGAGGGAGATCAGTTTGATTCTGTAATGAATTATGATCTTCAAAAAGATATATTTTCTTTGATAATTAATAAAACAATTACAGCTGATGCATTTAGTAAAAGAATTCAAAATAACTTTAAAAATTATATGCATAGGGTTCCTAATCAGTTGTTAACTGTTTTAGATAGTCATGATACACCCAGAATTTCCTGGTATTTTAAAGATCTTTCTAAATCAGAAAAAGAAGAAAAGGTTAAATTAATTTCAACTTTGCAATTTTTTCTTCCAGGTATACCTATGGTATATTATGGAACTGAAATAGGAATGTCAGGGGGAGATGATCCTGACTGTAGAAGAACAATGATATGGGAAAAAGAAAGACAGAATCAAGTATTGTTCAATCATTACCAAAGGTTAATTAAGTTTTATAAAGGGGAATCAGTTTTTCATGACGGAATATATAAAGAGATTTACTCAGACCCAGTAAAAAACATTTTAGTTTTTACTTTAGAAGAAAAAAATAATAAAAAAATAATAATTGCAAATTTTTCAAATAAAAATCATGATATTGAGTTAGATTTACTAGAAGCTGATATAGTTAAAATAATTAAGAATAAAAAGCCAGAATTTAAGTTGTCTGATTTTAAAATAAATATAGAAACTGAAAAGTTGATGATTACTTCTAATAATATAATAGCTTTTTAGTTTAAAAGTCATTTGCAAATAAAAAGAAAATTTTATATACTTTACTTAACAATAATAAGGGGGTATAAATGATATGGATAAACAAGAATATAATATTCTTAAAAAAGCTGTCCTAATTGAGCAAGAAGGTTTTGATTTTTATATGTTAGCAGCTGCTCGGTCTGAAGATGATGAAACTAGAGCTGCCTTTGAGAAAATAGCAGGTGAGGAGCAGCAGCATATAAATTGGTTAAAAGGTCTTTATAATAAAATGGCTGGAGTAGAAGATACTGATTTCGGCTTTGAACAACCCCCAGAGAAACCAGGTATATTTGACTGGGATAAGAAAGATGTCTTTAAAGGTTCACTGGCTTTATCAGTTTTTAGTATTGGTGTAAAAATGGAGAAAGAAGCAATTGAATTCTATAAAAAAGCAGCAAAGGATTCTAATTCTCCAGAAGCCAAAGAGTTATATGAAACTTTAATAGAATGGGAAAGAGGACATATGGAAGAGTTTCAAAAACACTATGAATTACTTCAAGAAGATTGGTGGAATGAACAGGGATTTGCTCCTTTTTAATATTAAAATTAGTTTTAAGCCCCTGGCTATTTAGTCAGGGGTTAATATTATAAATTAGATAATAAAGGAGAGATTAATTTGCCAGATTATGATGTTTTAATTATAGATGACGATGACCATATAATTAGAATTTTAAAAGAATATTTTGAGTATGAGAATTTTCAGGTTCATACAGCTCAGTCAGGACAAGAGGGGCTAGAGAAAATAGAATTAATTAATCCTGACCTAGTAGTTCTTGATATAATGTTACCTGAAATGGATGGTTGGGAAGTATGTCAGAAATTGAGGCCGGCAAATAAAGTTCCAATAATTATTCTTAGTGCAAAAACAAAAGATTCTGATAGAATAACTGGACTTGAATTAGGAGCTGACGATTATGTTACTAAACCATTTAGCCCAAAAGAGGTTGTAGCACGGGCAAAAGCAGTTCTGAGAAGGCTGGCTCAGTCGAAAGATGATGATAAAGAGATTATTAAATATGATAATATATCTATAAACAAAAATGAACGAAGTGTTAAAGTGTGTGGAGAAAAAGTTGAATTAACTCCTAAGGAATTTGATCTCTTATGGACCCTGGCCTCCTCCCCGAAAATTGTTTTTGACAGAGAAAAATTGCTAAAAAAAGTTTGGGGTTACGACTATTTTGGCGATATTAGAACTGTAGATACCCATATAAAATCTCTTCGCAAAAAGCTTGGAGAGCAGGCTGATAAACATATTGAAACTGTCTGGGGGGTAGGTTATAAATTTGAAACTGATAAAAAAGATAAAAAATAGTATTATAAACTTTCCTGATAATTTTACTTTTGGAGTTAACACTTTATTTATGAAGTTATTTATCAGGTTTTTATTACTCTCATTAATTATAATTATGATTTTAGGTTTAGCAACTATTTATTTTTTCGATGATTTTTATTTTTCTAAGACAGAGACAGATATAATAAATAATAGTCAGGTTTTAAATCAAGCTCTTTATAGTGCAATTATAGAAAATGATGAAGAGGAAGTTCAGAATACATTGCAATTGGTAGCAGAGATAAATTCTGGACAGGCCTGGCTTATTAATGAAGATGGTCTAATGATAGATAGTTATCCATTTTTGGAGAACCAGGATTCTAATATAAGATTTTTGAATTCTGAAAGAATTTTTAATGGTAATATTATTTCTCAGAGGGTTGAACCCAGACATTTTGAGCGGCCAATGTTATTAATAGGAATGCCTATAAGGCAGATGGATAATGTGGTTGCAGGATTACTGGTATTCACATCTGTTGAAGGCATAAACTCAACTGTCAGGCAGGTAAGACAATTAATGATTTATTCATCTTTAATTGCTATTTTATTAGGTATATTTTTAGCTTATAATTGGTCGAAATCATTATCTAGCCCATTACAGCATATGAGTAAGGTAGTTACTGAATTAGAAAAAGGAGATTATGGTAGACAGTTAGAACTTAAAAATGACGATTCTAGTAAAGAAATAAATAATTTAAAAGATAGTTTTAATTCTCTTTCAATAAATTTAAAAGAAAGCATTACAGACCTAACTAGAGAACGTAATAAGTTAAAATATATTTTAACTGGGATGGAAGAGGGAGTTTTAGCTATTGATAAGTCTGGAAATGTAATTGTAGTTAATAGATCATTAAATAATATTTTTTATGTTTCAAAAAATTCTATTGGTAAAAATTATAAAGAAATAGTAGTACCTGAGAAGGTTAAAGAAGCAATTGAGTTGGCTTTATATGAAAAAGAATCAATAAAAGAAGAATTTACAATTAATGAAGAAGAACATAAAAATAATAATAATAGAAGAATAATATTAAGATGTAACCCTATTATAATGAGAGGTGAGGTATGGGGTGTAGTTGCTTTATTTCAGGATATAAGTGATCGCTGGAGGTTTGAAAAATTACAGCAGGATTTTGTAGCTAATGTATCCCATGAATTAAAAGCGCCTTTATCTTCAATTAAGGGTTCAGCAGAATTATTATTAGATGGAATTATTGATGATAAAGAAAAACAGGAAGATTATTTAGAAATAGTTTTAGATGAAAGTGATCGGCTAACAGAATTAGTAGATGAAATCTTAAGATTAGCTGAATATCAAAATCAAGATTTAATAAAAGAAAAAGAAAAAATTAATCTTATTGAATTAATTAATGAAGTAAGTCAAACATTCAATAAATCAGGTCCACTGGCCAATAGATTAGTAGTCAAAAACAAAACAGAATCAATTAATATCCAGGCCAGCAAGGCAAGTCTCAAACAGGTTCTTTTTAACTTTTTAGATAATGCAAGAAAGTTTTCACCGGATGAAAGTAAAATAACATTGGTTGTAGATTCTGATGAAAAAAATGCGATTGTTAAAGTAATTGATAATGGAGTTGGAATTCCTGAAGACGAGATCGAAAATATATGGGAAAGATTTTATAAGCTGGATAAAGCTAGAACACCAGGTTCCGCAGGTAGTGGACTTGGATTATCTATTTGCAGAGAGATAATCAGAAATCACGATGGCGAGATATTTGTTGAAAGTGAATATGGTCAGGGGTCTACATTTGGATTTAAGATTCCTAAAATCAATTATTAATTTGTAAAGCCTGCTTTTGCAGGCTTTTCTTTATTATTACAAAAATTTAATATATAATTATTTTAGACGATAAATTAATTTTCAGGGGATGATTAAATGACTAAAGTAGATGATATATTTAATCAATATGATATTAGATTAACTGAACCGAGAAGAGAAATTTTTAAAATACTACTAAATACATCTAAACCAGTCTCTGCTAATTATATTCACAATCTTTTAAAGGAAAAATTAGCTAAATGCCGTTTATCAACTGTTTATAGAAATTTAAGTACTTTTAAAAAAATGGATATTATAAGAGAAATTAATTCATTAAATAATAATAAAAAGTTATATGAAATATCTTTAGGTAATAAACATCATCATCATTTAATATGTACAAAATGTGGTGAGATGGAGCCCTTAGATTGTCCCTTAAAGGGCTATGAAGATGAGTTAAAGAAGAAAACTGATTATAAAATTATTGATCATAGCATTAATATCTATGGAATATGTCCGGCTTGCAATAAAAATTCTTAAAAAAATAAAATAAATTAAAAAAAGACTTGCATTATTTAATTATACTATGTATAATATAAATGAATTAATCAAAAAATTTAAATATAAAGCCTTTAAATATTAATAAAATTAATTACTAATAAGAGAGGAGGGTCTATAATGATCAAGGGCTATTTAAGTCAAGTTAAGTTTGCATTTAATCTAATAAGTAAAGTAATCGAAGACCAAGGGATAAGTGCGTCTAATTCATTAATGAGATTTTTAATCAGAATAAGAGAAACTTTAAAACCAAATAGCCTATCATTTAATATGGCCTATCCTTATCGAGATTTAGATTTTAGAAAGCATTAAATTTCTAAAGTAAATTAGATAACTGGATATTTATCAATAACCGCGGTCATATTAAACCGCGGTATTTTTATGTATTGATATATTTAAACCGCGGATATTTCCGTGGTTTTTTTTATTTAAAATAGAAAAGAGGAATTTAAAATGACTTCAATTAAATTAGCTTTAAATTATATGAGAACTGAAAAAATTAAATATATAATGGCATTTATATCTGTAGGGATCGCTGCAGTACTAATGCTGATGAACCCTTTAATAATTAAAATAACTATTGATTCAATTATTGGAGATGAACCTTTAAATTTGCCAATACCGATCATAAATTCCGTTGGAAAATATTTATCAAATCAAAATTTGATTAATCAATTATGGCTACCTGCATTATTAATTTTATTAATAACATTTTTAAGAGGTATATTTTTATACTTAAAAGGTAAATGGGCAGCAGAGGGGGCAGAAGAATTTGCAAGAAATCTTCGTGATCAATTATTTGAACATCTACAGTATCTAGATTTTAATTATCATATTAAAAAAGATACTGGAGATTTAATTCAAAGGAGCACATCAGATTTAGATACAATTAGAAGGTTTCTATCTATTCAACTGGTTGAGGTTGGAAGAGCACTTTTTATGTTAATAACAGTTTTAATTATTATGCTATCTTTAGATTTATATATGACCTTTATTTCAATGCTAGTAGTTCCAATAATATTTATCTTTGCTTATGTATTTTTCAAAAAAGTTAAAATAGCTTTTAAAGCTTCTGATGAAGCAGAAGCAAAATTATCAACAACTATTCAAGAGAATCTTACTGGTGTTAGAGTTGTTAAAGCATTTGCCAAACAGCCTTATGAAAAAGTGAAGTTTGATCAAAAGAATAACGAGCATAAAGAATTAACATTTCACTTAATTAAATTGCTTGCATATTACTGGTCATTTTCAGATTTTATCTGTTTTATACAGATAGGTATTGTTTTAATCGCAGGCTCCTTTAGAGCAGCCTCAGGGCATTTAACTCTTGGTACTTTAGTAGTCTTTACAACATATATTGGAATGCTTCTCTGGCCAGTAAGGCAGACAGGTAGAATTCTTACTGACATGGGTAAGGCAGAAATTGCTTTTGCCCGAATTAATGAAATCCTGGTTGAACCTAGAGAAACTTACAGAGGATATGGATATGCTAAAAGGTTATCAGGAAATATTGAAGTAAAAAACCTATCCTATGCCTATGAAGATGAATTAGTTCTAGATAATATTTCTTTTGAAATTAAATCAGGTGAAAAGTTAGGAATCTTAGGAACAACAGGTTCAGGTAAAAGTACACTGGTCTATATTTTAACTAGATTATTAGATTACAGTAAAGGTTCAATAAAAATAGACGGTAGAGAATTAAGAGAGTATGATAGAGGATTTATAAGAAACCAGATTGGCTTAATTTTACAGGAACCATTTCTATTTGCTAAATCTATTAAAGAAAACATTGTAATTGGAGCAAAAGAAAATGAGGATTTAGTTAAATCATCAGTCGAAGTTGCACAATTTGATAAGGTGATCAAAAACTTTAAAAATGAATATGAAACTGAAGTCGGCGAAAGGGGAGTATCATTATCTGGAGGACAAAAACAAAGATTAGCAATTGCTAGAACATTAATAAAGAATACTCCAATAATAGTTTTTGATGATTCACTAAGTGCAGTAGATACAAAGACCGACTTTTTAATTAGAAAGTCATTAAGTGAAAGGTATGGTGATAAAACTATGATTATTATTTCTCATAGGATAGATACATTAGCAGATACAGACCAGGTAATAGTAATGGATAAAGGTAAAATTGTTCAAAGAGGAAAGCATGAAAATTTAGTATCTGAAACAGGACTTTATAATAGAGCCTGGAATATTCAAAGTCAAACAGATATTGATTAATAAGTATTGGAGTGGTGACATTGATAAATAGAGAAAGATATTTTAAAAATAATTTGAATATAAAACTCTGGAAGGAAATAATGTTATATAGTCTGCCTTATAAAAAACTAATAATGGCATTATCTGCTGTTATGCTTTTAGTAGCAGGGATTGACGCTATATTACCATTACTGACCAGATATGCAATTGATAACTATATAGTTACAGAGGACTTAAATGGATTATATGGCTTTAGCCTGATTTATTTGATTGTTATAATAGTCCAGGGAATTAATATTTTTGGATTAATATATTTTGCAGGTAAGCTTGAAACAGAGATGGCTGCCTCAATTAGAGAAAAAGCTTTTGCTAGTTTACAGGAATTGTCATTATCATTTTATGACCAAAAACCTGTAGGCTGGTTGATAGCAAGGTTAACTTCAGATGTTCAGAAATTGTCAAGCATAATCTCCTGGGGAATAGTTGATTTTGTCTGGGGATTTGCTATGATGTTTTCAATAGTATTTATAATGCTAAGTCTCAATATTAGACTGGCATTAATAACATTAGTGGTTTTGCCTTTTTTATTGATAATAAGTATTTATTTTCAGAAGAAAATTCTTCATGAATTTAGACTGGTAAGAAAAATAAATTCGAGAATTACAGGAGCATTTAATGAAGGTATTTCAGGAGCTAAAACAAGTAAAACCCTGGTTATAGAAGATAAGAACTGTGAAGAGTTTTCAGATCTGACATTCAAAATGGCAAGATCATCAATTCGAGCAGCAATTTATTCATCGTTATTTCTTCCTTCGGTATTGATTCTTAGCAGTATAGGCACAGGACTTGCTCTCTGGCAGGGAGGTAATGCTGTTATTCAGGGAGCAATAACTTATGGTACCCTTGTAGCATTTATAAGCTATACGGTTCAGTTTTTTGAGCCTGTTAGGGAATTGGCCAGGGTGTTTGCTGAACTTCAATCGGCTCAGGCTGCAGCTGAAAGAATAATTTCCTTAATTAATACAGATCCGGCTATAATCGATAGGGAAGAAGTTGTAAAAAAATATGGTACAATTTTACAACCGACAAAAGAGAACTGGCCAAAAATTAAAGGTGATATTGAATTTAAAGATGTAGACTTTAAATATAATAATAATGAAGAAATACTAAACAAGTTTAATTTAAAAGTATCTGCCGGGCAAAAAATTGCTCTGGTTGGTGAGACAGGTTCAGGTAAAAGTACAGTAGTTAACCTTTTGTGTCGTTTTTATGAACCAGTAAATGGAGAGATAAAAATAGATGACACTGAGTACAGAAATTTCTCTCAGAGCTGGCTTCAATCTAATATTGGTTATGTTTTACAGGACCCACATTTATTTAGTGGCACTATTAAAGAAAATATAAAGTATGGTTTTGAAGAAGCGACAGATCTAGAAATTAAAGAAGCTGCTGATCTAGTACAGGCAACCAAATTCATCAATCAATTACCAGATGGCTTTGATACTGAAGTGGGTGAAGGAGGAGATTTATTATCTACAGGTGAAAAACAATTGATTTCATTTGCAAGAGCAATCATTTCCAATCCAGCAATATTTATTTTAGATGAGGCAACTTCTTCGATAGATACTGAGATGGAGCTTATTATTCAAAAGACAATAAATAATGTATTAAAAAATCGCACAAGCTTTATTATTGCTCATAGACTTTCAACAATTAAAAATGCAGATGTAATTATTGTTTTGAAGAATGGGAAAATTATAGAATCAGGCAAACATTATCAATTAATTGAGAGAAAGGGGTATTACTATGATCTCTATCAAAATCAATTTTATAATAGAAGAGAGCCAGGAAAACAAAGAATTACTTCATAATAAAGAGACTAAATGCAGGAATTCCATTGAAAATAGAGAATATAATAATTAATCTATACAGGAAAGGGTGATTGTAAATGTTAGATTTAAATAGTAAATTGCCTGATTTTTCTTTACCAGCTCAGGATGATAAGACTTATACAGCTGAAGATTTCAAAGGCTCAAAATTAGTTTTATATTTTTATCCTAAGGCTAATACACCTGGCTGAACCAATGAAGCTATCTCATTTAGAGATAGCCAGAAAGCTCTGGAAGAGCTTGATGTAAATATAGTTGGTGCGAGCAAAGATAGTATTAAAGCTCAAAAGAAATTTGCTAAAAAAAATAATTTAACTTTTCCACTGTTAGCAGATACTGAGGGAGACTTATGTGAAAAATTTGGAGTCTTAAACTTAATCGGGATTATCAAAAGATCAACCTTTATCTTTGATGAAGAAGGTACTTTAATTAAAAAATATGAGAAAGTTAAAAATCCCGGTCAACATGGTAAAGAAGTTCTAGAATTTTTAAAGCAATATTAAATTTATTGGTTTGAATATAATTTATTACAGACAAGTCTGGCACCAGTTACAACCATAGGTATGCTTGAACCTGGATTTACTGAACCTCCAACAAAATAAAGGTTTTTGTATTTTTCACTTGCCTTAGATATGCTGGTTCCCTGATTTTTATCCTTATCTCCAACAACACCATAAATAGCTCCTCGGTTTGCCATGTATTTATTGGCTATATCTGAGGGGCTAATTGTTTTTTGGAATACTATTCTATTTTTTAAATTACTAAGCCCCATATTTTCCAATTTATCAAGTATTTTTTCTTTTAACTTAGTAAATTCTTCAGGACTGGAAATCTTATCTCTTTGTATATAAGGGACCTGAACAGTAATCTTTAAAGTTGAATAATCTTTTGAATATTTATTATTAATTATACTTTCAGTCTTAGTTAGATGAATGGAAGGATCATCTGGTAAAGTATAATTTTCAAATATAGATTTATAAAATTCTTTACTGTCATTGGTAAAAAATATATTATGTTTTTTTAAATTTGCATAATCCCCTTTTATTATAAGGAAAACAATAAAAGCTGAAGCTGAAGGTTCAAATCTGGAAAAACTACTCATAAAATCGTCATTTTCATCTGCTATTTGTTGATAAAAAGGGATTACTTCTATATTTGAAATTACATAGTCACCGGTATATTTATCACCTTCAGTAGTTAAAACAGATCTAATTTTATTATCTTCAATCTCTAAACTGTTGACTTTTTGGTTAAATTTAAAATCTACTTTTAATTTTTTGGCAACTTGAAATAACGCAATTATAATAGCATAAAAACCTCCCTTTGGATACCAGAGCCCGTTTTTATATTGTAAATAAGAATAAATGCTGAAGGCCGCCGGGGCTCTGTAGGGAGAAGAACCTGCATAATTAGAAAAGAATTTCATTAACTCCTGTAGATAGTGATTTCCCAAAAACCTAACGATACTATCATTTAGAGTTGAAAAAACATCAAAACCTCTAAAAGATTTAAATATACCTAAATTGCTTAAAATCTCCTGGGGTTTATCCAACCCCTTTTTAAAAAAAGCTTCTTCTACTAATTCGAATATATTTTGACTATATTTGAAATATTGATCTAAATTATTTTGGTTCTTTTGATTTAAAAAGATGTTATTGTTTTTAGTATCTACAGTTTCATTAAAAAAAGTCAACTTTTTGCCATCAGTAAAAAAGCCTTTCCATTCAGGGTTTATTTTTTTTATTCTAACATAATCACTAAAATCTTCATCTGCATAAGCAAATAGCTCATTAAAAACAGATGGATTTAGTAAACAGGTGGGTCCAGGTTCTATAAAAAAATCTTTGTATTTAATTCTGTCTATTTTGCCTCCAGGCTTGTTATTCTTTTCAATGACTGTAACATTATAGCCTTTACAGCTTAAATCAATTGCTGCAACAAGTCCACCTAAACCTGCACCTATAATTATAACCTTTTTCTTTTCCAAATCAATCCCCCCTAACTTTGAAACTAAGATTAATAAATAAATGGAATCATTTTATATTTATCTTCTTTCCACTCTTGATATTTTTCTCCTAGTATATGAAGCAATTTATCCTCTTCTTCCTTGATTCTGTGCCTCAAAGACCAGGTCATAAGAATTAAAGTAATAATTAATGCAATAAAATTTCCTAAAAAAACTGGAACGGCAGTAGTTAAAAGTAAAAGGCCTAAATAGAGGGGATGTCTTATAAATCTATAGGGACCTTTACTTACTAATTCCTGATCTTCTTCAACTTCAACTGCTCTGGTGAAATAATCTCCAAGTAAACAAGATGACCAGTATCGGAGAATAATTCCAAATAAATATAAGCCTAAACCAAAAATTTTAGCACCTTCAATTAAATTTACTGGAATTGTTCCAACATTAGCAAGGGTCAAAATCATTGAAGATAATATTGATATTAAAATTGCAGCTAAAATAAATCTATAACTTTTACTTTTTCTCCTTTTTTCACCACTAGAAGATGGAAATATTCGAAATTCTGCCCACCAGAGAATAGTAATAACTACAAAAGTGATCGTTTTCCACTCTAATTGTAGATATTCAGCCATTAATTTTCTCCCCCTTTAAAAAACTTTAACATAAATCTTATTAAATTAGGTACTTTATCAATTTTAAAGCCTGCCCCAAAATAAAACTCAATATAATCTTTTAACCCGTCATAGGTCTCATTATTATACGGAAACCAGTTTACCTCTTTATTTTTCTTGCTTTTATTAATCATAATAGATTTCTGGTTTGTAAATGCTCTTAAACCTTCTGGACCATGGTATCTTCCAATTCCACTATTTTTAGTTCCTCCAAAGGGTAAATCTGGATTTCCGATATTTTTGATCAGGTCATTAATCATGCAGTTACCAGTCTCTAAAGAACTGGCGACTTTTCTGGCTTTTTCAATATCTTTAGTCCAGATACTGGAGTTTAAGCCATAATTAGAGTCATTGGCCAGTTCTATTGCCTCATTTGTATCCTTAAATTTAATTACAGGAATTACAGGACCAAAAGTTTCTTCCCTTGCAATCTCCATTTCATGATTAACATTTCCAATAATTATTGGTCCTGGTTGATTATCTGTTCGACCATCATATAAAATTTCTGCTCTATCATCTAAAGCTTTATCTAACTGCTTCTCAACTTTATTTTCCTGGTCAGGATGAGTAAATGGACCAATATCTCCAGATGCAGGGTCCCTGGTAAATCTGATTTTACTAGCTTCTTTTTTAATTAATTCTATAAATTCTTCTGCAATTTTTTCCTGAAGGTAAAGCCGTTCAACACTTACACAGAGCTGGCCAGTATTAGCAAAACCACCATATACAGCAGCTCTGGCTGCCCTGATTAAATTTGCATCATCAAAGACAATCATTGGATCTTTGCCACCTAACTCAAGCTCAACAGGTATTAATTGTTGACTGGCAGCTTCCATAATTTTTTTACCTGTTGCTACACTACCGGTAAAGAATATCTTGTCAGGCCCGGCCTTAATAATTTTGGCTCCGGTTTCTCCGGAACCATGCAATACCTGTATCAGGTTATCAGGAATATCCTGAATTGAATTAATTATATCACCAACATACTGACCAACAACTGGAGTTATTTCAGACGGTTTTAAAATTACTGCATTACCAGCAGCTATGGCTGTAATAGCAGGATTAATTGCCAGCTGAAATGGATAGTTCCAGGGAGAAATTACTGTAACAACACCTAAAGGTTGATATTCAACATAGGCAGTATTACCAGGGGCAGTTAAGGGCGTAGATCTCTTTTCAGGCGCTAAAAATTTTTCAGTTCTTTTTTCGTAATATTTTATTAATTCCAGGCTGGGATAAATATCAGCCATTAAGGCTTCTAGATTAGTTTTGCCAGAATCTTTAGTAATCATATCTACCAGTTTATCTATATCAGCAGTTATTGCCTGTCTTAAAGCTTTCAATATTTGACCTCTCTGCTTTAAAGAGGTTTTAGACCAAATCTTTTGAGCTTCTCTGGCTTTTAAAAAAGCAGTTGTAATTTCATCATTGTCTGATATTTTGTATTTACCAAAGGCTTGATTATCCAGTGGACTTTTATTTATAATATAATTGTTAGAAGTCATTATTTCACCCCTTTATTACTTATTATAATTCTTTATTATACCCCTTTCTCCTGCAAATCAATTCAATATATTCATCTGTTAGCTATATATTCACAAATATTTTACTCTTTTAAAGCAGGATATTGCTTTTAAATGTCTAATTATATAGATAGGCTTTAAAAAACATTTGAGGTGATTTATTATAAGATTAGACAGTAATTTGCGAAAATCAATTGATATAGATAATGAATTCAAGGAAAATAATGTGATAATAAATGAAGGCGATAGTCTAAGAATTATCCCGAAACAGTTAGATCTCAAAAAATTATATGTTGAATTAACCACTAAATGTAACTTCGATTGTATTACCTGCATCAGGAATTCCTGGTCAGATTCAATCGATATAATGACTGATGAGACGATTAAAAATATTTTTGAACAAATAGACGATCTCCTGGAATTAGAAACAGTTCATTTTGGTGGTTTTGGAGAACCTTTAACTCATCCTGGATTTATAGAGTTGGCTACTAAAGTAAAAGAAAAGGGTTATAGAGCAGAGGTCATTACTAATGGACAATTAATGGACCAGCAGAAAGCTGAAAAGTTAATTGAAATAAATTTTGATAAAGTTATTTTTTCCATCGATGCCCCTAAAAAAGAGACTCTGGAATCAATCAGGAAGAATGCTAATATTGATAAGATTTTAAGTAATATTAAGTATCTATCAGATTTAAGAACCTCTAAGAGTAATTTAGATATCTGGCTGGAGTTTGTAGCTATGAAGAGCAATATTGATCAATTAGATGATTTAATAGAGCTTGCCAGCGAACTAAATTTAGATGGAATTATAATAACAAATTTAATCCCCTATACAGAGGATATGGTCGGTGAAGAACTCTATGATACTGATGAGGAGAAGATTAAAGCTAAATTAGGCGGTTATGTCTCTCTCCATACATCCTATCCAGAGATGAAACTTAGAACTGATAGAAAGTGTAATTTCATTGAAAATAGGTCGGCCTCAATCAACTGGAAGGGAGAAGTCGTTCCCTGTTATCCTTTACTTCACAATTATCAGGTTTATATTTACGGCCGCTGTCGGGAGAATAAATCTTTTAATTATGGCAATGTTAATGAAAAGCAGTTAAAGGATATCTGGCAGCAGGATGATTATATCAGATTCCGCTCCAGAGTCAAACAGGATGACTTTCCATCCTGTACTGATTGTAAATATGTTGATGGCTGTTCAATGGTTGAAGATAACTCCCTTGATTGCTGGGGCAATCAGCCAACCTGCGCTGACTGTCTCTGGTACAGGCAGTTAATTGTATGTCCTTAAGTTAATAAAGGTAACTCCTCCGAGCAGCAGTTCCTAAAGATAAATATCCAGGGAGCGGCTGCCGATGGGTCAACTGGAGAAATCCACTGGCCTCCCACTCTTGGAAAGGAGCAAATATATAAAGGAGGGAATAAAAGAATGAGCAAAATTGGTGAAGCAAAAATCTTACGAGTCGATCTAACAACAGGAGAAACTAAAGAAGAAACATTGGCTCCAGAATTAGTCAAAAAGTACTTAGGAGGTAGAGGCCTAGCTTCAAAACTACTGGCTGATGAAATCGATCCAGATATTGATGCTTTAAGTCCAGAAAATAGGCTGATTTTTGCCAATGGTCTACTAACAGGAACAAATGCCTCAACTGGTGGCCGGTATATGGTAGTTACTAAAGGTCCTTTAACTGGAACAATCGCCTCATCAAATTCAGGTGGTTATTTTGGTGCAGAATTAAGATTTGCCGGTTATGATATGATAGTCTTTCAGGGCAAATCAGATAAGCCAGTCTATCTTCAATTAATGAATGGTAAGGCAGAACTAAAAGATGCCAGCCATGTCTGGGGTAAAAAAGTTGATGAAACGACTGATATTTTGGTTGAAGAATCCGGCGATGAAAGAGCTAAGGTTAGTTGTATCGGTCCTGCAGGTGAAAACCAGGTTCTCTTTGCCTCAATTATGAATGATAAAAATAGGGCAGCAGGCCGGACCGGTGTTGGAGCTGTTATGGGTTCTAAGAACCTTAAGGCGCTGGTTGTTCGTGGCGATAAAAGCAGTTTTGATTATGATAAAGAGTCATTGATGAAAGTAGTTAAAAAGCAGACTCAGATAATCAAAGATGATGGAGTAACCGGTGAGGGTCTTCCTACTTATGGAACTAAAGTTTTAGATAATATTGTCAATGAAACCGGTGGTTACCCGACTAGAAACTTTCAGGAAGCAACCTTTGAAGGTACTGAAGAGGTTTCAGGTGAGGCCCTGGTAGAAAAAGGTTATCTTCAGAAGAAGAAAGCCTGTTATGCCTGCCCGATAGCCTGTGGTAGAGATACCAAACTTCCAAGTGGCCGTTCCGGTGAAGGTCCAGAATATGAGTCCGGCTGGTCATTCGGTGCCACCTGTGGTGTAAATGACTTAAATGCAATTACTGAGGCAAACTTTATGTGTAATGAACTTGGTCTAGATACAATCAGTGCAGGAGCTACAATTGCTGCAGCTATGGAACTTTATGAAAAAGGCCATATTGATAGAGACAGACTAAATGATGGTCCTGAACTTAAATTTGGTTCTTCAGAGGCAATTGTTTATTATACCAAAGCAATGGCCTATCGTGAAGGAATTGGTGACGACCTGGCCTTAGGTTCAGCTCGTTTAGGCGAAAAGTATGGAATGCCAGAAGTCTCAATGTCAGTTAAAAAGCAGGAATTACCTGCCTATGACCCAAGAGCTCTCCAGGGAATGGCCCTTAATTATGCAACTTCAAATCGTGGCGGCTGTCATGTAAGAGGTTATCTGGTCTCCCCTGAAGTATTAGGAGTACCTGAAAAGCTGGACCCACAGGATCTAGAGTCAAAACCAGAATGGGCTAAGATATTCCAGGATTTAACAGCTCTAATTGATTCAATTGGACTCTGTTTATTCACCTCATTTGCTTTAGGCGCAGATGATTATTGTGAACTGGTCAATGCAGTTACTGATTATGACCTTTCAACTGAAGAATTCATGGAAATAGGCGACAGAATTTACACATTAGAGCGCCAGTTCAATCTTGAAGCAGGTCTAACCAGAGATGATGATACCCTGCCTAGGAGACTCCTGGAAGATGAGATACCTGATGGACCAATGAAAGGTAATGTTGCTCACTTAGATAAGATGCTTCCTAAATACTATGAATTAAGAGGCTGGGATCAAGAAGGCGTTCCAACTGCAGATACCTTAAATAAATTAGGCCTGGATGAACTCTAAATGGCAATTAAGGTAAAATTATTTTCGCTATTTAGAAAGTATATCGATGATCGTCAGGTTGAATTAGATCCAGAAACAAATAAAACTATCCGTGATTTAATAAATAGCCTGGATGATAGATATGGAGCAATTTTCAGCGAAAAACTGCTTGGGGAAGAAGAGACAATCAATCCAGGTACAATAATTCTGGTTAATGGCCAGAATATTCACCATCTCAATCAACTGGATACTGAATTAAAAGACGGAGATATACTGGCGATTTTCCCACCATCTGCAGGTGGATAATATACACAAAAAAGCATAAATATACAGAAAAAGAACTAACCCTAACTCAGTTTAAAGCTGGGTTAGGGTTGTTTTTCTGTTTTCACCTGCCGGTTACCCGACGGTTACCAGGCGGCCCTATTATAAATAATTCACAAAGTATTTAAAACGATTGGAGTTTTTCATTAGAATTTGATACAATAAATAAAAGTGCATAAATAATCAGAAGTCTTCGAGCTATCTTCCTAAAGATTAAGTAGTTTTTAACTATATCCAGGGAAAAATAGCCGTTAGGGTTGGTCAGGAAACTGATCTGCCTCCCGCACCTTTGGAAAGGAGACCGTATTTAAACGGTGTCTTTTTCAGGCACCGCTTTTTATTTATAATAGATTAAAAGAGGAAAGGTGATTTTATGGAAATTATCGCAATTACAGGTGATGAGAATAGTGATGGTAGAACCAAATTAGGGGTCAGGCTTATCGACAATCTCCGCTGTAATGTTGGCATCTTAAAAGCTGTTATAGATGATGTTAAAGATATTATGGTTACAGGGGAAAAAGAGATAATGAGGGCAGAAGCACCATCTATTTCTCCATATCTTAATTCATCGGCAGATAAAGTGCTTTTTATGCGGACTCCAAAAGATAGAGTCAAGGAAGCAGTTACAAAGGCCATAGATGAATTTAAAGACCTTGATTATTTAATATTTGAAGGCAATAAAGTCGTTCATTATATCAGCCCAGGCTTGATTATCCATGTAAATGAGCCGAGCAAAGAATTAAGCGAAGACGCTGAAAAATGCAGAGGAAGAGCTGACTTAATAGTAGATTACTATGAACTTCTTAATGACAGCAATCTTGCAGATCTTAGATTAAATGTCGTTGAAGATGAAATTTCCTGTTATCGGGCCCAATTGATTAGTGATCTTTTTGGACTCGGTTACGGTGAATTTGGTATGAAATTAGATAGAGAAGGAATTCAGGTAAGAAGGTGCCAGCTAGGGCTCTTTAAATAATACTGGAAAGGCTGATAATTGATGGGTAAAGAATTTCTTAAATTAACTTCAGTAAATGATCTGATAGATATAATTAAAAATAAAATAGATCCAATTCTGGTAGAGTCAGTTGAGAGTTTGCCTTTAATGGAAGCAAGCAATAGAATACTTGCTGAAAAGATTACAGCAGAGGAAGATCTTCCTCCTTACTCCAGGTCTGCAGTTGATGGTTATGCAGTCAATTCAGAGGATACATTTGGAGCCAGTCCTGAAAATCCAGCCTATCTTACCCTTGAAGGTGAAATTGAAATCGGTGAAAAACCAGAGCATTCTCTTAAATCAGGGACTGCAATATACATACCGACTGGAGCAGAACTGCCAGCAGAGGCTGATAGCTGTCTGATGATTGAGGATACAGAAAAATTTGGGAGTCAGATTGAAGTAATGAATTCAGTCTCGGCAGGGGAAAATATTATTAAAAAAGGTGATGACATTAAAGCCGGCCAGTTATTATTAGATAAAGGTAGAAGATTATCATCGGCTGAGATAGGAGCTCTGGCAGGGCTCGGTTATGATCAGGTCAGCGTCTTTGCCAGGCCTGAAATTGCGATAATCTCATCTGGCGATGAGCTGATTCCTCCTGGGAAGAAAAGAGAGGGGAGTTCAATTTATGATATAAATTCTTATCTTTTAGGTAGTCTTTTTAAGGAGTGGGGCTTAAAATCCTCACTGCAGGGAATAGTAACTGATAATAAAGCAGACCTTAAGGCAAAAATTAAGGCAAGTCTAAAAGCAGATCTAATTGTAATTTCCGGTGGAAGTTCAGTCGGCGTTAAAGATTATACCATCGAGGTTATCAATAGTATTGCAGAACCAGGGGTCTTTCTCCATGGCCTGGCTGTAAAACCAGGAAAGCCAACTATCCTAGGTCGTTTAAATCAAACCCCAATTGTCGGACTGCCTGGCAATCCATCATCTGCCTGGGTTGTGGCAGCAATAGTTATACCTGCAATCATTAATAGGATGAGATCATTACCGATAGAAACCAGGTCAGAATTTTTTAAAAATAGTATATCAGCAGAACTTTTAGAACCTATTTCATCAACCCCTGGCCGCCAGGAATATTTCCCGGTAAAGTTAACTGCCAGGAAGAAAGCCAGGCCTTTATATGGCAAGTCCAATTTAATTACAACCCTGGTCGATTCTGATGGTCTAATTATTATCCCTCCAGGCAGCGAAGGCTTAGCCCAGGGGAGTCAGGTTGAAATAGTACCATACCCACCAGCTAAAGGTCTGATCTTTAAGGAGCAGGATATAGATGGCTAAACGGAAAATTTATCTGGCAAAGAAATCACTTAAAGAGGCGAGGACTATCTGGAATAAATATTTAGATAAAGCTAAATCAAAAAAAGAAACTATTCCAGTCAGGGATGCTTTAAGTAGAATTACTGCCAGGCCAGTGCAGGCTGAGCGGTCGGCGCCAAATTTCAATGCCTCGGCCATGGATGGCATAGCAGTCAGTTCAGAAGACACAATTGGAGCCACAGAGCGAGAACCCCTGACATTAAAGAATAATCAATTTGAATATGTCAATACCGGCAATCTTTTACCAGCAGGATATAATGCCGTTATCAAAATTGAAGATATCAACCAGCTTGCTGCAGGAGTTCAGATTTTCAAATCAGTCTCCCCCTGGCATAATGTCAGGACAATCGGCGAAAGCGTGATGAAAGGCGATCAGATCCTGACCTCAAATCAGAAGCTTAAAGTTTATCATATCGGAGCCCTCTTAGAAGCAGGAGTCTTTAAAGTTGAGGTTTACTCAAAGCCAGAGCTAACTCTTATCTCCACCGGTGATGAGATAGTCGAGCCTGAAACTTCACCAGAACCTGGCCAGTATGTCGATTTTAATTCTACAATGATAAAAACAATGGCTGAAGAGGCCGGGGCAAAAGTAAAATTTTCTGGAATTGTAAGTGATGAAGAGGCAGCTTTGAGAGATGCAATTACCAGGGCTCAAAAAAACTCTGATTTAATCATAACAATAGCTGGTTCATCGGCCGGGAGCAAAGATTTTACTGCAGGTATAGTTGAAGAAAAAGGTCAGATCTTTGTCCATGGAGTTGAGATTCAGCCTGGGAAACCAGTGCTTTTAGGCTTGATTGAGAACACTCCATTTATTGGACTGCCAGGCTTTCCCTTATCCTGTCTTCAGGCCTTTGAAAGTTTTGGAGTTCCGGCAGTAAAGAGACTGCAGAAAGATTTAACAGAAGCTGATAATTATATTAAGGCAAAGGTCAAAAGAAAGCTCAGCTCAAAACCAGGTAGAGTCGAATATCTAAGGGTTAATCTATCTTATGAGAAGAAACAATCCGGTCAGGAGGATTTCCCAATAGCAGTCCCGCTCAGAAGAGGTTCTGCAGTTATGAAATCTCAGGCTCAGGCCGATGGTATTTTAGAAATACCTGCTGAGAGGGAAGGTCTGGCAGTAGATGAGCTAGCCAGAGTAAAACTGCTCTATCCAGAAAACTTTATTAGAGATAATCTGGTTCTTTCCGGCAGCAATGATCCTCTGCTGGATAAGCTCCAGGAACTTTTAATTACTTCAGATCAAAAAATTAAACTAAGGCTTCAGTCCCGGGGCAGTCAGGCTGGAATCCATGCTCTGATTAGAGGCGAGGCCGACCTTACTACAGCCCATCTCCTTGATCCAGAGACCGGCGAATATAATCTGCCCTATCTGCAGCAGATAGCAGGGCAGCCATTAGAACTATTAACTCTGGCCTGGCGAGATCAGGGTCTGTATCTAAGACCTGACAGTCAGCTGAATCTTAAAGAGATAGGTGATCTTAAAGATGAAGATATAACCTTTATTAATCGTCAGCAGGGCGCTGGTACCAGGATTTTATTTGATTTCCAGCTGGAAAAATCAGATATCAGGCCAGAAGAGATAAAAGGTTACGATCGGGAGGAATATACCCATGCCGCGGTAGCTCAGGCTGTAGCTGTTGGGTCAGCAGATACAGGCCTTGGAATCAGGGCAGTGGCCAGGGCTTTTGAACTTGACTTTATTCCACTCTTTTCAGAGAGGTTTGAAATGATCTATCCGGCCAGACTGGCCGATGATTTCAGAATTAAAAAGATTAAAGAATTAATTATGAGTGAAAAATTCCAGAACTATCTAACTGCTCAGACTGGTTACGATCTTAAAGATACCGGTCAGATCAGAACTGTAGAGCCATCCAGGAGGAGATAATATTATGGCAATCAATGCAAGTTGTCAGCGAGAAATCGATTATTTAAGAATATCAGTAACTGACCGCTGTAATTTTAGATGTAAATACTGTATGCCTCCAGATGGAGTTAACTATAAGCCCCATGCTGAAATTATGCGTTATGAGGAGATTTTAGTATTTGCCAGAATTGCTGTCAGGGCCGGTGTTAAAAGAATCAGATTGACAGGAGGAGAACCATTAGTTAGAAAAGGACTGGATAAATTAATCTATCAACTTAATAAACTTGAGGGCCTGGAAGATATCTCCCTAACAACAAATGGATACCTTCTTAGTGAGTTTGCTGATAAACTGGCCAGGGTAGGTTTAGATAGAATAAATGTCAGCCTGGATACACTGGATAGAGAAAAATTTAAAGAGATAAGTCTGGTAGATGGTCTCCCCGAGGTTTTAGCAGGTCTGAGAGCTGCTAAAAATGCAGGGCTGGATCCAATTAAGATTAACACAGTCTTAATCAGAGGTTTTAATGATGATGAAGTTTCAGATTTTATTCAGTTTACCAAGGCCAATAATTATAATTTTAGATTTATTGAATTCATGCCATTAAGTGGCGGCAGCCAGGATAATGATGATAGATATATCTCAATAGATGAGGTTAAATCAGAGATTAAAGCTGCCGGTTATAAGTTAACTCCCAAAGAAATACCAGGTGGTGGTCCAGCAACAAGCTTTCAGATTGACGATACACAGGCTACAGTCGGTTTTATCTCTCCGATAAGCCATAGCTTCTGCAGCAGCTGTAATCGTCTCAGATTGACTTCTGATGGCAAATTAAGGCCCTGTCTGGCAATGGCCAGGGAATATGATCTATATGATCAAACAGGCAAGCTATTCCCGGAAGAAAAATTAGAGACAATTTTAAATCAGGCCTGTTTGTTAAAGCCAGACCAGCATGATTTTGGTAATGAAGAAGATTACGGAAGAAATATGTCACAGATAGGTGGTTAAAAAATGACAGATAGAAATCAAAAGAAATTCAGTCATCTAGATCAAGAAGGCCAGGTTAAAATGGTCGATGTCAGCAGTAAGCCGACAACAGCTAGAGAGGCTATTGCTGCCGGTAGCATTAAGATGGAACCGGCAACTTTAGAATTAATCAAAGCCGGCCAGCTTGAAAAAGGTGCAGTTTTTGAAACAGCCAGACTGGCAGGGATAATGGCAGCTAAAAAGACTTCAGATTTAATCCCTCTCTGCCATCCCTTGTTTATTTCATCGGTTAAGATCGACTTTGAAATCACTGAACCTGCCAGGATTAAAATAACCTGCAGGGTTAAGACCTCTGGCCAGACCGGGGTAGAGATGGAGGCACTGCAGGGTGTTAGTTCAGCAGCTCTAACAATTTATGATATGGCTAAAGCAGTTGATAAAACCATGGAAATTGGCGAGATAAGGCTTATAGAAAAAAGAGGCGGCAGTTCAGGAGAATTT
The DNA here is from genome assembly GCA_051745425.1 of Bacillota bacterium. GTDB lineage: Bacteria > Bacillota > Halanaerobiia > Halanaerobiales > Halarsenatibacteraceae > Halonatronomonas. Next base: position 7,863 of record JBNJEB010000003.1, on the reverse strand, counting down.
ATAGCTTCAGAGCAGTTAAATGGCCAGGTTATAGCCGTTTCAACCAGTGTTGAAAAAGGCACTAAAAAGAAACCTCTCCTGGAAATAAATTTGCAAGAAGGCCATGGAATTGTAGAGGATGCCCATGCAGGTGACTGGCATCGCCAGGTCAGCCTGTTGGCAGAAGAGAGCATCCAGAAGATGCTGGATTCAACTGATCAGAAAGTCAGAATCGGTTATGGTGATTTTGCTGAAAATATTACAACAAGGGGAGTCGATATCGGCAGCCTCCATCCAGGCGATCTTATTACCTTCCAGAGAGGCGTTAAATTGGAAGTAACCCAGATCGGCAAGGAATGCCATTCCGGTTGTGCTATAGCTCAGCAGGTAGGGGAATGTGTTATGCCTAAAGAAGGTATTTTTGCTAAAGTTCTAAATGGCGGTATAATCAGACCAGGAGATACTTATAAAGTAGAGTTGATTGCAAATGATTAAAGTTGCTATAATTACAGTGAGTGACAAAGGCTCAAAGGGCGAAAGAGAAGATATTAGCGGTCAAAAAATCAGAGAGATCGTTGAAGCAGAAGACTGGGAGGTAGTAGATTATCAGATAGTTCCTGATGAAAAAGCTGAAATTACAGGACTATTAAATCAACTTGCTGATAATAATCAGGCTGATCTGATCCTGACTACCGGGGGAACAGGCTTTGCTGTCAGAGATCATACCCCTGAAGCGACTTTAGAATCTATAGAGAAAGAAGTGCCTGGGATTGCAGAAAAGATGCGCTCAGGAACTTCCAGATTTACTGAACTTAGCTATCTATCCAGGGCCAGATCTGGAATAAGAAAGTATTCTTTAATCGTTAATCTACCAGGCAGTCCCAAAGCTGTTTCCCAGTGTTTAAAAGAAGTTATCGGCATAATTCCCCATGGAATCAAAGTACTCCAGGGAGAGATCACAGAGCATGAATAATTACTCAAATAGAAATGGTGGCAGATAATTATGTATGGCTGGACCGGTAAAATATTAGAAATTTCATTAGGAGATAAATCCTATAAAGAAATTAGCCTCGCTGAAAAATATTACCTTGAATTTTTAGGAGGCAGAGGCCTGGGAGTCAGGCTCTTTTTAGATTATGCTTCCCCAGGAGTTGACCCTCTATCTGCAGATAATCCAATTATCTTTGGAGCTGGTCCTCTAACAGGTACTATTATTCCATCTTCAGGCAGGCTGGCAGTTATTTCAAAATCACCACAGACCGGCACTATTTTCGACTCGAATGCTGGTGGGTTCTGGGGAGCTGAATTAAAGCAGGCAGGATATGATGCTATCATAATTAAAGGCAAACTTAAGCAACTTAATCGTCTTGAAATCGATGCTAGTGGAGTCCGATTTATTGATGCAGATCAACTTAAAACCGGACAGGCCGGCTCCACCTGGAATTATCTAAATGAAAAAATCCCGGATTATCGCCACATTTATATAGGTCCTGCTGGAGAAAACCTGGTCAGTTTTGCTTCAATCACAGTTGGCAAGAGCAGAAATTTTGGCCGGGGCGGTCTTGGTTCAATTCTTGGAAGTAAAAATCTCAAGGCTATTTCTATTAAAGGAGATCAAAAAGTTTCTATCCATAATCAAGCTAGGGCACTTGAAATTAGAGATAAGGCAGCAGACTGGCTAAAAGATAATCCAGTAACTTCAAATAGCATGAATAGGTATGGCACATCAATTTTAGTTAACCTGATTAATGAGGCTGGAATTCTACCGACTAGAAACTTTCAGGAAACTCAGTTTGCCAGTGCCGACAGCATTTCCGGTGAATCACTTGAAAGAAAGACAGTTTCAAGTAAATCAAGTTGTTATAACTGTCCTATAATCTGCTCTAGAAAATTAAATACCTCAGATGGCCAGGATAAATCCAGTCCTGAATATGAGTCTTTAGGACTTTTAGGGGCCAATCTTGGAATAGATGATCTGGATCAAGTAAATCAGCTCAATCATATATGTAATCAGCTGGGGCTTGATACAATATCAACTGGTTCAGTAATAGCCTCTTATATTGAGATGGCAGAAAAATCTTTAATTGAGGCTGATATAAGGTTTGGTGATGGCAAAAAAATTGAAAAACTTATAAATAAAATAGCCTTTAGAGAAGGAATTGGTAATGAGATGGCAGATGGTGCTAAAGAATTTGCCAGGGCAAAGGGCCATCCAGAACTTGCCATGCAGGTTAAAGGTCTTGATCTTCCAGCCTTTGATCCCAGAGGAATGAAGGGTCAGGCCCTGGGTTATATGACATCAAATAGAGGTGCCTGCCATATCAGAGCAAATATGCTGAATCTTGAAATATTTGCTGACCAGGATAAAATAGATCGGTACTCAGAAGAGGGAAAAGCAGCCCTTCTGATTGAACAGCAGGACTTTAATGCCATCCTTGATTCATTAATTGTCTGTAAATTCACCCTGCTGGCTCTGGCTGCTGGTTTTTACCAGGAGATGCTGGAGGCCATTACTGGTGTAGACTTTAATGGGAAATTCTTTGAGATAGGTTCTAGAATCTGGAATTTAGAGAGAATGATTAATCTTAAAGCAGGTTTTAAGAGAAAGGATGACTATCTGCCTGAAAGATTTAGCAGTCAGGGCGGTTCTGGTCCCAGCAAAGATAGTCTGGTTGATCAGGATAAGCTTTTAAATGAATTTTATGAACTGAGAGGCTGGGATAAAAAAGGCAGGCCTAAAGAAGATTTAATTAAAGATTTGAATTTAATCGAGATTGCCCATAAAATAGAGTTGGATATCCAGTAAGTTTTGGAGGAATGCTTAGTATGGATAACAAAGAGCTTGCAAATAAATTTGATAAGGATTATATTTATATTAATCTTTATGGAGGTTTAGAACAATATTCGCCTGAGAAAGTAAGGAAGGGCAATAAGATTCAGGCAAAAAAAATAAATACAGTCCAGGATATACTTGATTATTATCAGATACCTGATGATCAAGCCAGAATTATACTTTTAGAAGGTAGACATGTCAAAAAGAACCACCGACTTTCTGGAGGAGACAGGATTAGTATTTTTCCACTTCTTGGAGGCGGATAATTTATTTTAATTAATCCTGGCAATTATCTGTTTAAGGGGGATTATATGAGAAATTTTCATGCAAAAAAATTAAATAAAAAGCCACAATTCAAACTGCATCCATGGAAGATAATTGAAGAAGAATTTAATGTTGAAAATAATCATCACCATGAGTCGATTTTCTGTCTGGGCAATGGTTATATGGGCTTAAGAGGGACAATTGAAGAAGATTATTCAGGCCCTGAAAAGACTACTACTCCTGGTTTCTATATTAATGGTTTTTATGATAGTGAAGAGATTATTTATGGCGAAGATGCTCCTCAGTTACCGACTAAAAGCCAGACTATAGTTAATTTAATGGATTGGACCGGTATAAATCTTTATATCGGTGATGAAAAACTGGACCTTTTAAAAGGAGAAGTTATAGAGTATAACCGTGAACTAGATATGCGAAAGGGATATTTGGAGAGAAATTTTATCTGGCAGAGTCCTTCAGGCAAAAAGATAGAAGTAGAAATTATCCGGTTACTTTCATTTAAAAGAAAACATGAAGGTCTGATTAATTATCGTTTTAGGCCATTAAATTTCAAAGGAGAAATTCGGATCATATCAAAATTAAATGGGAATGTTCGGAATTATCATTATTTCCGGGACAAAAATGTTTTGAGAACGATAAATTATGGTTTTACAAATAGCAGATTTTATCTCCACCAGGCCACGAAAAATAGTGGCCTGGAAGTGGCTGTTGCTGTTAAAAATATACTTGATTCAAAAGCAGGTTTAAATTATAGAAGAGATACATATGAGATAGATGACTGTCTTCATGAAGAGTTTGTAATTAATGCCAGAGCAGAACACTGGTGCAAATTAACTAAATTCTTTTCTGTAAAAACTTCAAGGGCTATTGCCCCTGATAGATTGGTTGGTCAGGTTCTTACGGATGTTAATCTGGCAGCAGAAGACGGACTGGTAACTTTCTTGAGAGATCAAAAGAAGTACCTAGAAAAATTCTGGGAAGATTTTGATGTAAAGTTATATGGAGATAGTTCACTTCAACAGGCCATCCGTTACAATGCTTTTCAGCTTCTCCAGTCCACAGGTCAGAATGAATATAATAATGTTGCAGCTAAAGGCTTAACTGGAGAATTTTATGAAGGTCATTATTTCTGGGATACAGAGACCTATATAATACCATTTTATATCTTTAATCGTCCCGAAATGGCCAGAAAATTACTAAAATATAGATACAACACTTTAGAACAGGCAAGGGATAATGCAGATAGAGTTAGACTTGAAGGGGCTCTTTTCCCCTGGAGAACAATTAATGGCGAAGAGGCTTCAGGTTTCTTTATGGGCTCAACTGTTCAGTTTCATATCGATGCTGATATTGCTTATGCCATTTATTTGTACGTTACTGCCACAGAAGATATGGATTTTCTTTATAAAGAGGGAGTAGAAATTTTAGCAGAGACTGCCAGAATGTGGTGTAGTAGAGGTAATTATATTCATGAAAATGGTGGGAAATTTTGTTTTAATGAAGTTTCTGGCCCTGATGAATATAAACCAGGAGTCAATAATAACTGTTATAATAATTATATGGCTAAATTCAATCTCGAGTATGCTGCCAGAACCTTAAAACAGATGCAGAAAGAGGCGCCAGAAAGATATAAAAATCTAAAAGCTAAGATAAATTTAGAAGACCAGGAATTAGATCAGTGGCAGCAGGCAGCCGGCAAAGTTTTTCTGCCATTCAATGAAGAGTTAGGAATTCACCCTCAGGATGATTCTTTTTTAGAAAAGGATCCAATCGATATTGATAGGGATATTTCCCATTCTGAGATGCCCCTGGTAGCTAACTGGCATCCTCTAACAATCTGGCGCTACCAGGTGATTAAGCAAGCAGATGTAATTCTCTTAATGCTAATGATGGGCAATAAGTTTAGCCTGGAAGAGAAAAAAGCAAATTATGACTACTATGAACCCAAAACTACCCATGATTCATCATTATCACCTTCTGTATATAGTATAATAGCTTCTGAGATTGGTTATTTAGAAGAAGCTTATAATTACTTTATTCAGACAGCAAGGCTTGATCTTGATGATTTTAATGAAAATGCCCATCAGGGTCTCCACATTGCTGGAATGGGTAGTGCCTGGATGGTTCTTGTTTATGGCTTTGCCGGTATGAGAAATTATGATGGCGAGATCCAGTTTAACCCTTATTTACCAGAAAAACTAAAAGGCTATCAATTTACTATTTATTTTAAAGGGAGACAATTAAGAGTGAAAGTTGGTCCTGAAAAGACAAGTTATCGAATATATTCTGATCAACCTCTTTATATTCATCATTGCGGAGAAAGATATGATTTAGAACCAGATAGAGAATATAATTTTGATAATAGGGATTTCAGCCAGTTACCCTGGCGTGATTAAAATGTTGACTAAAGATATATAAAGAAAAATTATTTGATCTAAGCAGTTGGCATGGTTTGAATTTCAATTGCCGGTGTATTTGTAGCAATTGCATATGCACCGGCGATCATGATTGCCTGGTACTCTCCTTTTATTTTTTTGAGAGGTTATAGATTAGATAGGATCTGAGGGAAGATATTTGTGATGATTTATTTAATGTAATAACAGGTAATCTGATAGTTTTTTATTAGTATTTTAATTATTTACGGTCTATTATAAAAATAGCTTAGGAATTATCAGCATGAGATAATGGCAAACTTAAATAAGCAGGTGATAATATGAAAGATAATCAGGATCAATTAGTAAGAGCAATTACCAGAGATCGTCAGGTTAGAGTTCTTACAGCTAGAACGACTGATTTAGTTGAAGAAGCAAGAAAATTACATAATACTTCACCTTTAGCTACTGCTGCTCTCGGCCGAACTCTGACAGGGGCTTTACTTGTTGCTTCGCTTTTGAAGTCTGGTCATGAAGTATCACTAACTATTGATGGCAGTGGACCCCTTGGCAAAATTGTAGCTGAAGCTAATTATAAAGGAGAAGTTAGAGGTTATTTAAAAAATCCAGATGCCCATTTACCATTAAAAGATGGAAAGTTAGATGTAGCCAGCGGGGTTGGGCAGGGAAAGCTGACAGTTAGAAAGATGCTTGCCAGTGGCAAACCCTATGAAGGCAGCACAAAATTAATCAGTGGTGAGATAGGAGAAGACCTAACTTATTATTTCACAGTTTCAGAACAGATTCCTTCTTCAGTCGGTTTAGGTGTTTTAGTTGCTAAAGACCTCTCTGTTAAAGCAGCTGGTGGGTTTTTAGTTCAGGTTATGCCAGATGCCTCTGAAGAAGATATCGATTTACTGGAAGAAAATATAGCAAATATCGGGTCATTAAGCCGTTATATTGATGCCGGCCGGGGCCCGGAAGAAATTTTAGAACTGGTAATGGGAGATATTTATTATCGGATTTTAGAAAAGACAGATGTTAAATATCACTGTCGTTGCAACGAGGCTAGAATTAATTCTTTGCTAAAGAGTTTATCCAGAGAAGAGATAGATTCAGTCCTTGATGAATTAGGAGAAGTAGAAATTCAATGTCATTTCTGCAATCAATCATATAGTTTTGATGAAAAAGAAATTAATGATATAATGAACGAAGAAAGCTAGATATAATTTATTAGGAGGTAAGATAAGATATGTTACAGGAATCTGCAAATATAGTTAAAGGGTTAGCCGTTGATGCTGTAGAAAAAGCCCAGTCCGGTCACCCAGGAATGCCGGTGGGTTGTGCTGAAATTGGAACTCTCTTATATACAGAAGTAATGGAACATAATCCTCAGGATCCTAAATGGCCAGATAGAGATAGATTTGTTCTTTCTGCAGGCCACGGATCTATGTTATTATATAGTCTCTTACATTTAAGTGGCTATGATCTAAATCTTGATGATTTAAAGAATTTTAGACAGCTTAATTCACCGACAGCCGGCCATCCAGAATATGGCCATGCACCAGGTATAGAAACAACTACAGGACCATTGGGGCAGGGTATTGCTAATGCAGTAGGAATGGCTCTGGCTGAAGAGATGCTGGCAACAAAATTCAACCGCCCAGGCTTTGAAATAGTAGATCATTACACCTATACAATTGCCGGTGATGGCTGTATGATGGAAGGTATTAGCAGTGAGGCTGCTTCTCTTGCAGGTCACCTGGGTCTTGGCAAATTAATTGCTTTTTATGATTCAAATCAAATTTCAATTGAAGGTAGTACAGATTTAGCCTTTACAGAAGATGTTGCTAAAAGATTTGAGAGTTATAACTGGCAGGTAATCAATAATGTAGATGGTCATAATTTCCAGCAATTAAGGGATGCTATCCAGGAGGCAAAGGCAGATAGTGATAGACCAACCTTAATTGTTGCTGAAACCAAAATTGCCCATGGTTCGCCAGAAAAAGAAGGTAAGGCATCATCTCATGGAGCACCATTAGGCCCTGATGAGATTAAGGGCTTAAAAGAAAATATCGGATTGCCAGTTGATAAAGAATTCTATATTTCAGATGAGGTTAAAGAATTCTGGCAGCAGCAGATAGCTGCAAAGGAAGAAGCCTATGATAACTGGGTAGAACTTTATTCCGAATGGAGGGATGAATTTCCTGAACTTGCTGAGAAGTGGGATAAAGGTTATGAAGGTATTCTGCCAGAAGAGTTTGATGAAATGATAGCTGATTTTCAGTTTGATGGTAAAGAGGCTACTAGAAAAGCAAGCGGTAAAGTGTTAAATAAATTATTTGCAGAAATTGATTATTTAGTAGGTGGTTCAGCGGATCTAGCACCGTCGACTAA
>JBNJEB010000002.1:0-48604 GCA_051745425.1 Bacillota bacterium | reverse complement strand
ATTTTGCTAAGTAAATATTTAGTTAAATTTTCCGGTCTTTAAAAATCTATCGACAAGCTCTGCTGTCTCTTTCTGGTGATGGATCTCATTATGATGAAAGGGAATTACAGCAAAATCTGAAAGTCCAGAAAACTTTACAGACTTAACCTTTACCCGGCCATCATTTTCCCCATCCAGGATACTGCCAATAAACTTTGTGCTTTGATTTCCTGCTATCGCTCCTATTTCAATAGACTCTCCTTCTGATAAATCCATTGCTTCTACATTCTCAGGCTCCAGTGATTCAAGCGTAACAAAGATACTGGTCCATAATTCTGAGATATCTGAAACAAAGGTTGCCAGGCTACTACCCTGATTGGGAGTTGCTATCTGTACTGCTCTATTAATTAGTTCACGGTCTTTAAGATCATCCAGATATTTTCTGATAACAAGCCCTCCGGTGCTATGACCAACAAAACTAATCTTTTCTTCAGATTTCAGGCTCATAATAATCTCTGCCATTTTATCATTAAAAATTTCTGTGGCATATTTAACTGACCTAAATCTTAAGGGAAGATCTACAGAAACTGCCCTGTAATTTTTTTCTTCAAGATACTCTTTTAAATAATTCATATCTCTATAATTTTTATTATACCCATGAATTAAAACAACAACCTCTTTACTTTCAGCTGCCTGTAGAGATTCTCCAGCCAGCAAAAAATTGGATAGTAAAAAGACTGGTATTATTAAAATTATTACTAAAAATTTATTCACTTATTTTCACCACCATTTAATTGATACTAACATTATAACTTATTCTATAGTTTATATCCAGCAATGAAGTTTTTTATGATATGATAAATACAGGAGGGGAATTTTATGGATCTTAATAATGTTTATAAATCTGGAGGCAAGGCCTACCTTGTTGGTGGGGCTGTTAGAAATCTATTGCTAGATGAAAAAATCAAAGACCTTGATTTAATCATCTCAGGCCTATCAGAGAACAAATTCAAAAAACTCTTTCCTGAAGCTAAAAAAGTCGGAACTAATTTTAAAGTTTTCCTCTTAAAAGATAGAAAAAAAGATATAAAATACGAAATCAATTTAATCTCTGAAAAGCAACTCTTAAATGACCTTTTTAGAAGAGATTTCACTATTAATAGTATTGCTATAGAGCTAAAGGAGCTAAAACTTATTGATCCCTGTAATGGACTTTCCGATTTAATCCAGGGCCGATTACAGATACCTGATATAAACAGCTTTAAAGCCGACCCCTTAAGAATCTATCGGGCTTTTAGACTGGCCATTCGATATAATCTAAAGATCTCTGAAGAAACAATAGATTATATGCTTCTGGATGCTCAAAAAATACAAGATATATATCCTGAGAGAGTCTTTGAAGAACTTAAAAAAATTATATTGCTGGATGGGGCCAGCCAATTTTTCTGGTTATTAAAGGAGTTTGACCTGTTAAAGTATCATTTCCCAGAATTAAAGCAATTGATTGATGTAGAACAGCCTGTAAAATATCATCCTGAGGGTGATGCTTTTACTCATACAATGCTGGCCTTTGATAAAATAGTCAGACTGACTTCTAAACCTGATTTTACTGATGAGAAGAAATTTATGTTAAGATATGCAATTCTGGTTCATGATATTGGCAAGTCAGCAACACCGGCAGAAGAATATCCCCATCATTATGACCATGAAGACTATGGCCTGGCTATTCTTGATGTTATTAAAAACAGAAAAGATTATATTCTACCAGAAAAAGTATACAGAGCTGCTCGCCTTGTTATTAGACACCATATGCGTGTTTATCATTTTAATAAAATGAATCCTGGTAAAGTCGTCAATTTATTTGAAGATATTAAAAGGTCACCTCTCTCAATTGAAGAGTTTGCCCTGATAATTATTGCTGATGACCAGGGCCGAGATTATAATAAAAAGATTCCTGCTTATATCTCTGAAATGATAAAGCTATACCATAAGATGTATGCTAATACCAGTGGAAATGATATCGACCTGCAAAAATATCAGGGGTACAAAGTAGGTGAACAGTTATTCCAGCTCCGCTGTAAATTTATTAAAGAAGCCAGAGAAGATTAATCTTCTTCTCTGACCTTTTCAATTGCTGATTTTGTTGAAGAAAAGATAAGGTCATCAGCCATAAAAACATTTTTTCTTCCAACCTTATTAACAATACCATAGCGATCAAACATCTGAAAAATCTTGTTATCTATACCACTAAGAATAATCTTTCCCCCAGATTCTTTAACTCTATCTATAAAGGCCTCCAGTTCTTTTAAAGAGGTAAGATCAATATTTTCTACATCTCTGAGCCGGATAATAAAAGCCTGATCTTCAACATAACTTTCATCTAAATTATGTTTGAGATTCTCAGAGGCATTGAAACTAATATTTCCTGATAAATTAATCAGGATATAAGAACCTTTTTCAAAATTACCATTTTTTATATCAGAAAGCTCTCTCCTGTGAAAATGCTTGCCTCTATCTTCATATTCATAATGGGAATAATTAATTGAACTTGTACTTTTTAAAACTAGAATAAAAGAAACTATCACTCCAAAATAGACAGCATAATCCAGCCGTGGCAGACTAATTGTAGTAATAAATGTTGCTAAAAAGATTAAACTATCAAATTTATTTCTGAAATTATTTCTGATTTCTTCTATATCAACCATTTTAATAGCAACTACAATGACCAGGCCAGCCAGACTGGGAATTGGTATATAACCGGTCAGAGGGCTAAAAAAGATTATGAATAAAACTATTGTTATTGCAGTTATAAGTTCAGAAAGGCGACTTCGAGCCCCGGACTGATAATTAGTAAAACTATTTGTAAAAGAACCAGAAATTCCAAAGCTATTGAAAAAAGAACAGACTAAATTAATAATTCCCTGGCTTAAAAACACCCTATTTATTTTTACTTCCTGTCCTGATTTTAATTCTAAAGATTTAATTACTGATAAAGACTGAATAAAGCCTAACAGAGCAACTGAAAGTGCTGTGCTCCAGTATTCAGCAATAAAACCTAAATCAAAACTATGAAGGGAAAATGATGGCAGTTTAGCTGGAAAATTTTCCACTACCTCAAGATTATTTTGGAGACCGGTAAAATAAACAATGGCCACTGGTATAATCATTGCTATTAAATAATTAGGCAGTTTTGGTTTATATTTATTAAGTAAAATTAAAGTTAAAATTGTTAAGCCACCAACAAAGACTGAATAAAAATTTAGTTGATTTATATTGACAATGAAATAATATAATTCCATAAAGACATTTGAGGCCGATGGCAGTTCTAACCCAAAGAGATTATCAAGTTGACCACTAAAAATAATAACTGCAACCCCTGCCGTTAAACCTCCAATGACTGACCTGGAAATATAATTAACCAAATCACCGAGTTTAAAAAGTGCTAATAAGAGCTGAAAAACCCCCATCATAAAGGTCAATAACAGTACTGCTTCCAGATATTGATCACTGCTTATTCCAGATAACCCACTTGCTATTGCCACTACAATTAAATTAGTTGGGCCTACTATTAGATAATCTGATACTCCAATAAGCGAGGCAATAAACATAGAAACTATAGAAGTATAGAGACCGTAAATTGGATCAAGTCCCAGGATTAAAGCATAGGCCATATTCTGAGGCAGGGCAATAGCTGCTACAGAAAGCCCGGCTGTTATATCATCAATAATATCATTTTTAGAACTTGAATAATCTAATTTATCTAAAACTTCTTTAAGCATTTTATCACCTCAGCTAACCTATTGGAGATTATTTAAGGAATTAGTTGTTAAGTTCATCTTAATATTCTATAATATAATTAGTATTATTTCAAATAAAGTACCAAAAATTAATATATTTTTCAGGAGGGGTAATTTTGCCAAAAGAGAATATGAAAAAACGGGAAGAAATTAAAGAAACATTAAAATGGGACCTAACCAGGCTCTTTAAGACTGAAGACCAATACATTAAAACTTTAAAAGAAGTTAAAGCTGGAGTAGACAAAATAGCAAAAGATTATAAAGGTGAACTGAATAATCCAGAATCAATTCTTAATTGTTTAAAGGATTATGAGGAAATAATGATCAAGGGCTATCATCTCTACTCTTATGCTTCACTGGCAACTTCAGTTGATGAAACTAACTCAGAAAACCAGGAGCGTTTGCAGAAAATCAGAATGTTCTTTTCAAATTTAATGAGTAAGACTTCCTTTATTGAAAGCGAAATTAAAGAACTGGATGATGAAATTTTAGATAAAGTGATATCTAAGTCTGAAAATTATCAGGTTTATCTCAGCGACTTAAAAAGAAGCAAGCAATATAAACTTGATTCGGCAGTAGAAAAATCATTATCTGCCCTCTCTCCTGTACTTGATGCTCCACAAAATATTTATAATCAGGCTAAACTGGCTGATCTAGATTTTGATAATTTTAAGGTTGATGGAAAAGAATACCCTTTAAGTTTTGTTCTCTTTGAGAATGAATACCAGTATGAACCTGATACTAAAATCCGGAGAAAAGCTTTTGAACAGTTCTCAAAGAACCTTGCAGATTATAAAAACACAATGGCTTCAACTTATAGCACCCAGGTTCAAAAAGAAAAGATAATCGCTGATATGCGAGGCTATGACGATATCTTTGAATATCTATTATTTGATCAGAAAGTTGACCGGGAATTATATGACAGACAGATCGATCTGATTATGGAAAAACTGGCTCCTCATATGAGAAAATATGCCGAACATCTAAAGGAACTTTATAATCTGGATAAAATAACCTATGCTGACCTTAAGATCCCGCTGGACCCCAACTTTGAGCCAGAAGTAACAATTGAAGAATCAAAAAAATATGTGGAAGGTGCCCTTTCAGCCTTAGGTGAAGAATATAAGAATTTAGTTATGAAGTCTTATGAAGAACGCTGGGTTGATTTTGCTCAGAATAAAGGTAAATCAACTGGTGGCTTCTGTGCTACTCCCTATGGGGTTAATTCATTTATCCTCCTCTCCTGGACAGGGCTGATGAGTCAGGTTTATACTTTAGTCCATGAGCTGGGCCATGCCGGTCACTTTATCCTCTCCCAGCAGAATAATAGTTTTTATGAAGATAGACCATCGACCTATTTTGTTGAAGCGCCATCAACAATTAACGAACTGCTTTTAACCAATTATTTAGTTGAACAGAAAGATGAGCCCCGTTTTCAGCGCTGGGCTTTATCTGCAATGATTGGCAATACCTATTACCATAATTTTGTTACCCACCTTTTAGAGGCTGCCTATCAGCGAGAGGTCTATAAATTAATCGATAAAGGTGAAAGCATTCATGCCGAAAAGCTGAGTAATTTAAAGAAAAATGTCCTCGAGAAATTCTGGGGTGATGCAGTTGAAATTACTGACGGTGCTGAACTTACCTGGATGCGCCAACCCCATTATTATATGGGTCTTTATCCTTATACCTATAGTGCCGGCCTGACAGTTGCAACTGCTGCCAATCAGAGAATTAAAGAAAAAGGCCAGGAAGCTGTCAATGACTGGATTGAAGTTCTCAAAGCAGGTGGCAGCAAAACACCGGTTGAACTTGCTGAAATGGCTGGAGTTGATATCAGAACAGCCAAACCATTAAATGATACAATTGACTTTATCGGTGAATCTATTGACCAGATTATTGAGTTGAGCGAAAAAATAGAAAAGTAAAACTAAAATAATATTGTATATAAATGCCCTGGGCTTATCACCAGGGCATTTTTTTATTAACCGCCATCGGCCAGAGTTAAAAGGCTCACTCGATCATCTGACTTTAAGACTGTTTCTTTACTTGCTGGCTGACCATTGACTAAGATCATTATATACTCAATCTCTTTTTCAGGTATTTCAAGTTCTTTTAAGAGATCAGTGACTCTGCTAGCCTCCTGTAATTTCAGGCTTAACTCAGTCTGATCACCAGAGATATAACGCTCCAGATGGCCGACAATTTTTACTACAACTTCTAACTTTTTTTTAGTTGTCATAGCTTATTCTATCCATTCGATACCCATTCTAACAAGCTTTGCCCTGCCAGGCTTAAGGGTTTCAGGGTCCCAGCCCATCATCTGATAACGGAGTTTTAATGCTTTAGCAAATTCATCTCTATCTATCCCGTTCTTACCCTTTAAAGGACCATCAACGAAATCTTCATAAAACTTTTCTGGCAGAAAATCGTCTTCTGGTTTTAGGCCTGCCTTATTATTAAAGACCCTGGCCATATCTATTGATCTTTCTGCTGCTTCCATTAATTCCTTTAAACTGATGTCTTCTCCTGTAACAGCTTCGATTAATTCTAACATCATTTTAATCGGAACAGGTCCTCTAGGAGCATAGCCAAACTGACAGGCTCCAAGCATATCAATTAATGTCCAGTAAAGATCAAGATTAATATAGAGTCGGACTTTATCCTCGCCTAGAGATAGAGGATCAACTGGCTCATAGATTCCCAACGACTTTGTTGATTTTGTCCCATAGCTATCGATTGTGGCATAAAAAGGATCATGGGGAGCCTTCATATGATCAGCACCATAGCCGGCAGTAGCATACTGGAGACCGACCCCTGTCTTAACTCTAGGGTCATGCATTGGCACCTCCTGGCCTTTGACCTGATGGGTATATTTGCTGGCCTGACTGCCAATCTCTCTGGCAGCCCTTAAACTACCCTCAGCCAGAAGATCACCAAAACCTTCTCTATTGGCAATCATCTCGATCAGCTTAATAGTTGCCTCACCATTCCCGAATTCAAGCCTGATTCCTCCAGTATCTTCTTCAGTCAGAAGGCCATTTTCAAAGGCTTCCATGGCAAAGGCTATCGTCATCCCTGTAGAAATTGTATCCAGGGTATACTTATTGCAGAGTTCATTGGCTTTAGCAATTACTTCTTTATCTGCAATCTCAAGGGTTGAGCCAAAGGAACCTACTGTCTCATATTCAGGGCCTCCATACCTGGGGTCGACCTGATACTTGCCCTCGGTAACTTCAACCACTCGTTTGCAGCGGATTGGGCAGGCATAACAGCCCCGGCCTTCTTTGGAGATTGATTCCTTCCAGGCCTTTGCAGAAATTTCTTCGACCTGATCAAACTGACCAAGATTCCAGTTTCTTGTCGGTAAGGCCCCTGCTTCCTGATTCGATGCAACTGTTCCCCAGGTTCCAACTTCATGTAAGGAAGAACCTAATGGGTTTTCCATACCTTCTTTGGCTGTCCAGCGATTAATCTCTAAAACTTTTTCTCTATCTGCCAGCTCAAGATCTTTTCGGCCTCTGACAGCAATGGCCTTTAAGTTTTTCGAGCCCATGACAGCTCCATGGCCATTTCTGCCATTAAAATGACCAAGATTATTGGTGATACAGGCATAGCGAACCTGATTTTCTCCACCAGGACCAATCTGGGCAACCTGAATCCGCTCGTCTTCATATTCTTTGCGAATATCTGACTGGACTGCTCCTGTCTCCTTGCCCCAGAGATGACTGGCATCCTTAAATTCAACCTGGCCATCTTCAATATAGAGATAAGTCGGTTTCTCTGCTTTCCCGGTAATAACAATGGCGTCAAAACCGGCCTTCTTTAATTCTGGTGCCCAGTAACCGCCGGCCTCACTTTCTCCAAAGCCATTGGTCAAGGGTGATTTGCTGCAGACTGTAAGCCTGGGGATTGCCGGACCCTGGGCCCCAACAATGATACTGGCTGCAAAGACCAGCATATTTTCTGGACTTAAGGGATCTACTTCCGGGTCCAGCTCTTTATGCATATAATAGAGGGCAAAACCCCGGCCCCCGATATATTTCCGATAAAAATTATCATCATGCTCATCAACTGTAAATTCTTGTTTTGTTAGATCAACCTTTAAAATCTTATGATTGACTCCCTGCATTTTTTACCTCCTCTAATACCTCATTGATATCAGGCCTTTCAGACGGTTTATATTCCTTAGACCAGACGATCTTCCCTTCAGGATCCATTAAGATATTGGCCCGTTTTGAATGGCCTCTAGATTCAATATATACCCCCATCATTCGGGCTGCAAAACCTAGCGGATAAAAATCTGATAGAATCTTCAGATCTTTTAGTTCAAGGTTTTGAGCCCAGGCTTTCTTGGTCGGTACCGGTTCCATACTGATTCCAAAGGGAATAGTATCATTATCAATAAAATCCTGGTAATGCTGATCTAAATCTTTCATCTGGCTGGCACAGACCGATGTCCAGGCCAGTGGGTGAAAAGAAAGAAGTTTAAACTGATTGTCATAATCACTAATATAAATATCTTCACCGTCCTGATCAGGCAGGACTATAGCATTGGGATTATTTCCTGCTGAAATTACCATTTTAGCTCCCCCTTTCTTTAATGCTTGTAATATTCGTGTTGACCTTTATAGGCCTCAGGTTCAATCCTGGTTCGCAAACTATATAGTTCCTCTTCTGTAGCCGGTTTAAAGTTTTCTACTATCTCTAAATTCTGCTCCAGAACTTGCAGTGAATCTATTCCACTGACCAGGGTTGAGATTGGCAGCGAGAGGCAATAAGTGATTGCCTCTTCAACAGATAGATCAGTATTAAAAATCCGACCTGCAACCAGACTTTTCATCCCAATTACTCCAATCCCTCTTTCTTCTGCCTGGGGAATTAGTTGCTGCTGAAAACTCCGGTAATGATAATCAAGAATATTAACTGGCATCTGGATTGTGTCCCAGTCAATATCTAATTCCAGCATCTGCTGATGATAATGGGGATCTTTATGACCTGTAAAGCCCAGATACCTGATTTTGCCTGCTTCCTTAGCTTTAAGGGCTGCTTCCAATACTTTCTCTTTTTCAATTCTAGCAGGCTCTCCTTCATTGATTATCTCATGGAGTTGAAGAAGATCAATATAATCAGTTTGCAATCTTTTTAGACTATCTTCTAATTGTTTATTAAACCGTTCAACTGTCCGGCCATGATTCTTTGTCATTAAAAATACTTTTTCTCTATAACCATCCTGAAGTGCTTTACCCATTAGCTTTTCGCTGAGTCCATTATGATAACACCAGGCGTTGTCCATGAAAGTAATGCCCTGATCTATGGCCTTTCTGATTAACTTTATTGACTCTTTTTCTTCCAGAAGACCAATATGATAACCGCCAAGTCCAAGAATAGAGACATCTTCTCCAGTACTACCTAATTTTCTAGTAGGTACCCTGCTGGCCATTTTTAACACCTCTTTTTGTAATTTTTATTATTTTACTTATATACATAATATTCTATAGAAGCTTGTTTAGACCTTTTTTTGCATAAAAAAACCTTCCTAAAATATCAGGAAGGTTTTGGGGAGTATATAATTTAGAAAATAGTTTTTATATTTTACGATAAACTATAGCATAATTAGTTGCTGCACTTCCGCCTATATTAAAACTCATCCCAATCTTAGGATTATTGGCAGCTAAACCGATTGGATTGCCATTAAGCTGTCTGGCAGCCAGGGCAGCCATTGAAACTCCGGTAGCTCCCACTGGATGACCTTTGGCCTTTAAGCCACCTGAAAGATTGACAGGCAATTTACCATCGGCAGCTGTCCAGCCTTCCTCAATTGCTCTCCGGCCCTGGCCATCTTCTGTTAATCCCAATGTCTCATAGGCAAGAAGTTCAGCAATTGTAAAGCAGTCATGAACCTCTGCAAAATCAAGATCATCAACTGTAATCCCTGCTTCTTTATAAGCTGCTTTTACTGCCATCTTACCAGCAGTAAATTCATAATTTGAACGTTTGGCCAGCTCTAATGAATCAGTAACCTGGCTTAAGGCTGTGATTTCAACTGCTTCATAATCATTGTCTTTAGCTATATCTGTTCTAGTTAAAACAAGAGCGGCAGCTCCATCTGTAATTAATGAGCAGTCATATAACCTTAAAGGTTCTGCAATCACTGGATTTTTGTCATCTGCAAGATCAAGAATCTCCTGATAATTACAGTCCCAGGGCATCTGGGCAAACTCATTAGCAGTTGCATTCTGATGATTCTTAGCAGCTATCATGGCAAAGGTTTCTCTTAATTCTTCATCAGATAGGTCATAATGGTCTTTATAACCTTTAGCAAATTCTGCAAAGAGTCCAGGGAAGGTCATGCCTTCTGCTCCTTCTGTCGGCCAGTAAGAAGCCTTTGAGAGAGCTTTCATGGCCCCTTTAGTATCAAGGCTGGTCATTTTTTCTGCTCCAACAACCAGGGCATAATCAATTGCTCCTGATAGCAGGGCTTCCTGTGCTGCCTGGATTGCCGCTGAACCTGAAGCACAGGCATTTTCAACCCTTACAGCTGGAGTATATTTAAGGTCTTCTGAAATTTCAAGGCTGTAGGGACCTAAATGTTCCTGATTATTAAAACTGCCTGCACTGTAATTGGCAACAAAGATTCTACCTATATCTTCTCCACTTACTCCTGAGCTTGCTAATGCTTCCTTGCCTGCATTTTCTAATAGATCATAAAGGGATTCATCAAGACGGCCAAATGGAGTATGGCCTGTTCCTATTATACTAATTGTCATTTAATATCACCTCTAAATAGATTTTTAAACTAAGTCTAAATTGCCCTGTTAATAATATTTTTATCCAATACCTATTACTATTATATCAGAAATAAAAATTTTTCAGAAAAAAATTCTTCTTTGCACTAGCCTCCCCTTTTCTTTTTTATTTAAATAGGGTAGACTGAAGGTATCATTTAAATAAAATTTGGAAAGGTGTGATGATTCTGGCTAAAGTTAATGGACCGTTAATGTCACTGGAGGCAAGTGGTAAGTTTTTAGGTTTTATTAGTTATAAATGGAATGGTTTAGATGTCATGAGGCCTTATGTTAGTTCTAATCCGAGCAAGACTGAAAAACAGACAGAAAACCGGAATCTTTTTGCTGCTAGCAGTAAGTATTATAAATTATTAACCGACTATGACAGAGAAGCCTGGAACCGGCTGGCCGGTAAGGGATTGACTGGCCATAATATTTTAACTAAACTAGCCAGAAATTCTTTAAAAGAGAC
The DNA here is from genome assembly GCA_051745425.1 of Bacillota bacterium. Taxonomy (GTDB): domain Bacteria; phylum Bacillota; class Halanaerobiia; order Halanaerobiales; family Halarsenatibacteraceae; genus Halonatronomonas. The sequence goes on along the minus strand of JBNJEB010000002.1, from coordinate 37,568 downwards.
TGGTGAATTTGCTTTAGTTTACGATCTATATATTGATAATATAGTTCCGACAAAAGCCAGAATAAATTTTAAGATAACAGCTGATGCAGATTTAAAGTTGACTGTTACAAATAATAAAAATAATATTAAGAAGAATTATACTCTGGCTGCCAAAAAGGATGAGTTAAATTCTATTACAATCTCTGAATTAGACTTTGAATCTCAATATAGCTTAATCTTTAAAACTGAGCTTACTATTGAAAAAACTCCTGGAAGATTGATTCAGGTTGATGACAATGCTACAGGAGATTATTATATTAATTATGGATTAGTCTGTACTGCCTGTGAAGAAGGGGATAAACTCATTAAATATAAAGTCACCTTAGATAAAAATTCACTGGATGAAAATAATCCTATCAAACTTAAATATAGTGGACTTAAGGATTTTAATAAATACCAGCTTTACCGACTTGATAATAATCTTGGTTTAGAAGAGGGCTTAATAGCTAAGGTTGTACCTCCAAAAATTAAGTTCACTGATACAGGAGGACAGGCTGCTGGAGAAATGCCAGAGATTAATAACGATGAGAAATTAATTATTGCTTATTCAGGTTTATATAATTTTGAAAGCTTTTAGTTAAATCCCGAAGATATCACGGAGCAATCCCGAAGGAATCCCGGAGATAAGCCGGAGGATATATATACTATCTCTTAAGAAAAGATATGCTAAAAGCAAAGAAATCCTGGCTGGAGCAGTTAGATATGCCCTGGCCAGGATTTTATATTTTTAGTTTTATTTATTAATTGGCATGTCTTAAGCGCATCTTCTCATCGGTAATCTTCTTTCTAATTCTGATGGCATCAGGGGTGACTTCTACCAGTTCGTCTTCAGCAATAAATTCCAGGGCATCCTCAAGGGTCATCTTCTTTGCTGGCGGCAGCTGGATGGCATCATCGGAACTGTTGGATCTGACATTGGTCAACTTCTTATTTTTACAGGGGTTAACTGTTAAGTCGTTCTCTCTATTATGAAGGCCAATAATCATCCCTTCATAGACAGCGGTACCAGGTTCGATAAATAAAGTGCCCCGGTCAGTCAGATTGGAGAGGGCATAACCTCTGGCAGTTCCTTTATTTGCTGAAATCAAAACACCATTATTCCGCTCTGGAACTTCGCCTTTAAAGGGCTCATATTTTTCAAAGGAGCGAATAATTGTGCCTTCACCGCTGGTATCATTGATAAATTCACTCTTATAACCGATTAGACCTCTGGTTGGGACCAGGTAATCAAGCTCAACATAGTCATTTTCCTGCATCATCGACTGCATTAAACCCTTTCTTTTATTTAATTTCTCAATAACTGTTCCTGAATATTCCTCAGGAACATCGATTAAGACTCTCTCTATTGGCTCATGGCGGCGGCCATCGATCTCTTTCATTAAGACTTTAGGCATTGAGACTGCAACTTCATAGCCCTCCCGGCGCATATTCTCTAAGAGAATTGAAAGGTGGAGTTCTCCCCGACCGGAGACCTTAAAGGCATCTTTATCCTCTGTCCGCTCTACTTCCAGGCCGACATTAACTTCTAATTCCCTATCTAGCCTGGCCTTAAGATGCCTGGTTGTCAGATATTTACCGGCCTGACCGGCAAATGGTGAATCATTGACCTGAAAATTCATAGACAGGGTCGGCTCTTCAATATCGATAACTGGCAAAGCTTCGACTTTGCCTGGCTGACAGATTGTATCTCCGATTGAGATTTCTGGCAGACCGGTAACTACTACAATATCGCCACTTTCGACCTTTTCGACCTCTGACTGGCTTAAACCTACATAACTAAAAAGTTTATTAATTTTGCCCTTTTTAATTGAACCGTCCCGCTTGCTGACTTCAACCTTCTGGCCTTTTTCAAGCCGGCCCTGATAGACCCGGCCAATTCCCATTCTGCCAAGATAATCATCATAGGCTAAGTCATAAACCTGCATCTGGAGAGGTTCAGCGTTTCTATCTGGATAACTTTCAACTCTATCTATAATTGTATCAAAGAGCGGGGTTAAGTCATCGTTCTCATCTTCTAAATTATATTTTGCAATCCCTTCAGTTGCTATGCCATAGACTGTTGGGAATTCAAGTTGCTGATCGCTGGCATTAAGATCGATGAAAAGATCAAGGATCATATCCTTAACTTCTTCTGGCCTGGCATTTTTCTTATCGATCTTATTGATTAAGACGACTGGCTTTAAACCCTTCTCCAGGGATTTCTGGAGAACAAACCTGGTCTGGGGCATTGGGCCTTCAGCAGCATCAACTAATAGGATTGTCGTATCTACTGACCTAATAACTCTTTCCACTTCTGATGAAAAATCGGCATGTCCTGGGGTATCGACTATATTTATTTTATATCCATCATGTTCGATGGCACAATTCTTTGAATAGATTGTGATTCCTCTTTCTCTTTCTAAGTCATCACTATCCATAATACAATCAATCACTTCCTGATTTTCTCTAAAAATTCCACTCTGATTTAAAAATGCATCGACCAGAGTTGACTTGCCTGCATCTACATGGGCAATTATAGCTATATTGATAATTTCTTTTTCTCTCATTGGTATCTACTCCTTTATAAGACCATTGTTTATTATACACTATTTGAGAGCTATATGCAATTAAACGTATAAATATATTTCCAGAGGATTAATTGAGAAATATGAACGATTTATTAGTTATATTTATAAAGATTTATATTTTATTAAAATGTAATATGTAAAAACTTGATAATATTTTTACATAGTGATATAATTATTACAGGAATTAAAGTAGAGTTGATTAATAAGTTTAAAATACCAATTATAAAAAGAGAGGTGTTGAATAGTGAGTAATTTGAGGGAGACTGTTCTTTATGCAATCGAGAATTTTAATGCTGCTTTTAGAAGGATAGATGATGTAAATCTCGAGGAGATTGAACTAGAAGAAAAAATCATGGATAACAGGATAATGTCTATTGAAAGTTATTTGAGATTCTTGGAACGGGATGGAATTGATGACTTTAAAAAGATTAGAGATATTATAGAGGGTGATTATAATGGCTGATAAAATTTATTATAAGATTCAGTATCCGATGAAAAAGGCTATTGAAAAATTAAGAAAGATTGAGACTGATGAAAAGGAACTGAAAAAACAGGTCGATGAGCTGACTGAAACTGAAAAAGGTATCATTAAAGATTTTATTATTGAATGGGAGAATAAGAATAAAGAAAAGCTGGAAAACTTTATTCAAGAATTAAAAGAAAATAATATGTAAAACCTTTAGAGCCCCGGTTACTCCCGGGGCTATTTTTGATAAAAAATAGCTGAAAGGATGATTATTTTTATGGAGAAGCTTAAAGTTGATAGTCTGCTGGAATATAAATTTCTTTCTAATCTACACTATTCACCTGATGGGCACAACCTTGCCTTTAAAGTAAGTCAGGCCGACAAAGATGAAAATGAATATAACTCAAATCTCTGGATCTATAATATAAGTGGGGACAATTTTTATCAGCTGACCTCTGGCAAAAAAGATGGAAATTTTGCCTGGTTAAATTCTGATGAGATAATCTTTACTTCAAAGCGGCAGGATAATGATGATGAGAAACTCCTGCCTGAGACCGAGTTTTACAAAATAAATATTAATGGCGGTGAGGCCATTCATCTAAAGACTATTGAAAAGGCTGTCGGTGATTTTAAGGTTGAAAACCAGGGGCAGATGATATTTACTGCTATGAAGGATTTGAAGGAACAGGATGAAGAAGAATTAAAGAATAATAAGGATTATCAGGTTTTAGAGGAGATTCCTTACTGGTCAAATGGTAAGGGCTTTACTGATAGCTACAGGAATCATTTATATAGTCTGGATTTTGAGACTGGGGAAGTTAAAGAGCTGGTTGGCTCGAAAAATAATGTTGGTAGTTTTGTTTTACAAGGAGATAAAATTGCCTTTACCATGAGTTATTTTGAAGATAAAGCAGAAATTACAAATAACCTTTATTTATATGAACTGGGCAGTGGCAATCTCCATCAGTTGACTGACCGGGACTGGTCGATTAGTATGCTTGAATTTAAAAATGCTAATCAGCTCTATTTTGCTGCCAATAATTTTGAAGGCATGGGGCTGAATTCAAATCCTGACCTTTATGAGTTAAATTTGGATAACAGGGAGGTCAATCAACTAACTGCTGGCCTGGATAAGAGTCTCTGGACTTCTGTAGGCAATGACTGCCGTTTAGGCGGTGGGCAGGCTTTTGCAGTTGATGATGGCAGGCTCTATTTTATCTCGACTGAAGGCTATAATGCCTATTTAAATCGCTTAAATGATGGCCAGGTTGAAAGGATAATTGACAGGGAAGGAACTGTTGACCTCTTTGATATTTTTGAAGGGCAGTTTGCTTTTATTGGTTTTAGAGATAATAAACTTCAAGAATTATATATCTTTGAAGATGGCGAAGAAAGACAGGTTAGTTCTTTTAATGATCAGGCTTTAGCTGAAAAAATGATCTCTGAACCTGAACATTTTACTGTTGAGACTTCAGATGGCCTTGAGCTGGATGCCTGGATAATTAAACCAGTTGGCTATCAGCAAGGGGAAAAATACCCAGCAGTACTGGAGATCCACGGGGGTCCCAAGACTGTCTATGGCTCTATCTTTTTCAATGAGTTTCAAATTCTGGCCAATGAGGGTTATGCAGTTATCTTCAGTAATCCGAGAGGCAGCGATGGCCAGGGTGATGAGTTTGCTGATATTAGAGGAGGCTATGGCGATAGAGATTATCAGGACCTGATGGAGGTTACAGATGCTGCCATTGAACGTTATGACCTGATTGATTCTGACCGGCTCGGAGTTGCCGGAGGTTCCTATGGTGGATATATGACCAACTGGATTGTTGGCCAGACTGACAGATTTAAGGCCGCCGTCTCCCAGCGGAGCATCTCAAACTGGGTCTCAATGTTTGCCACCACTGATATCGGTTATTTCTTTGTTGAAGACCAGGCAGCTGGAGCAACTCCCTGGAATAATTTCGATGAGCTCTGGGATAGTTCGCCTTTGAAATATGCCGACAGGGTTTCAACTCCAACATTATTGATTCATTCTGAAGAGGACTATCGCTGCTGGTTGACTGAGGCTCTCCAGTTCTTTACTGCCCTAAAATATCACGGGGTCGAAAGCAGGTTGACTATTTTTAAAGGCGAAAACCATGAACTTTCCAGAGGCGGCAAACCTGAACACCGGATCCGCCGCTATCAGGAAATGGTCGACTGGTTTAATAAATATTTAAAGTAATTAATCTGCTTATATTCCTGGCTGTCTCCTGGAGCAATTCTGGAGTGGCCAGGATTATTTTGTTTAATGAGGCCGGTCTATCTATGATTGAGAAGGCAGCATCAATTCCTTCCTGAAATACTTTCTGATAATCATCACCAAGGCTACCTGCGATTGCAACAACTGGTATCCCCTGTTTTTTGGCCAGATGAGCTACATGAATCGGAGCCTTATTATTGATTGTCTGAGAATCAAGCTGGCCTTCCCCTGTAATCACTAAACCTGCGCCTTTTAATTTTTCTTCTAAACGATTGGCTCTGGCAACTATCTCTGCCCCTCCCTTTAATTCGCCATTGAGAAATGTTATTAAGCCTGCTCCCAGGCCTCCTGCTGCACCGGCGCCTGAAAGCTGCTGAAGATCTCTATTGTAATTCTCTCTGACAAATTTGTTAAATTCCTGAAAATTCTGATCTAACTCTTCTACCTGTTCTGGGCTGGCACCTTTCTGGGGACCATAGATATAAGCTGCTCCGTTTTTACCATACAAAGGGTTGGAGACATCACAGGCTATCTCTAAATAAAGGTCCTCTGCTGGAGGATAGAGATTTTCCTTTGAGACTGAAACTATCCTGCCGAGCTGACCGCCTCCTCTCCCAATCTCATTACCGGCCTGATCTTTAAAGCTAAAACCCAGGGCCTGAAGTGCTCCTATCCCGGCATCCATGGTGGCAGAGCCACCTATACCTAAGATAATATGGCTGACACCTCTTTTGAGAGCTGATTTTATTAGCTGACCGGTCCCATAGGTTGTCGTCCTTCTGGGGTCTGCAGTTGCTGGGTCTATATAGCTTATTCCTGAAGCTGCCGCCATTTCAATTACTGCCCGCTTATCATCTAGAATTCCATAGAAAGCTTTAACTTTATTACCTTCAGGTCCAACAACCCTTTCTTCAATTATCTGGCCGTCATGGGCATCGACTAAAGCCTGGACTGTCCCTTCCCCCCCATCAGCCATTGGAACTTTAATTGTTTCTGCATCTGGCATCTCTTTCTTAATGCCTTTTTCTATGTTTTCAGCAACCTTTAAAGCTGTTAGACTCTCTTTATATGAATCTGGAGCAATTATTATTTTCATTATTTCTTTCCTCCTAATTTTTTATTGTCATTATTCTATATTAGTGATTGAATTCATATTTCCTTTACAATTAACAATTATACTTTAATTAAGCTTAATTAATAAAACAAAAGAGGTGGAAAAAATGAAAAGAAAGGTTGTTGTGCCAGTTTTAATTTTAGCTTTAGTCTTTCTAATCGGAAGCTCAACCCTTGCCGTTGCAAGTAGAAATCAACCTGTTAATAATTCAGCTCAGTTCCAGAGGGCAGAGACAGGTCCTGGAGTTTACTGTGACGAATGTGATGGTGAGCCAGAAAATTTACAGAGACAGTTCCAGAAGAACCGAAGATTAGAAACTGGCGAGAATGGTGAGTACAGGCAGACACAGAAAAAAGCTCAAAGAATGAGAACAGAAAAATAACATCAGGTTTGGGGTAGGTGAGAGCCTACCCCTTTTCATTTTATGTAATTTAGTTTACTTAAGTTAATCAATCAAAGCTATATAATAATCAATAAGTAGAAAACTTAATTAGGGGTGAAATCATGAATCTATTAAATAGAAGTTCATTTTTCAATGATTCTAAATCTGACAACCAACCAGATTCTAATAATAAAGATATTGAAGTCTCATTATTCCAGAAGGCCTTTTTCTTTAAAAATAACCATCTGGTTTAAATTTTTAATTGTAAATTTTATTAACCCTCCTGGTCTTACCAGGAGGGTTTTACAATTTTAATTAACTAACAAAATGTAAGAAAGTTAAAAATTCAAGATAATCCTCTGCAACAAACTTGACTTCATAATCTTTCTGTTCTGCCCCAGGATAATTGCCTGCTCTTATAGCATCTTTAATTCTTCTATAAATCAAATGGGCATTAAAGGTTTCTATGGATGCACCTAATGGTTTCAGCTTATTCATTTTTCCCAGCCCAGATTTTACTCCAATTTTAATTCTTCTTCTGGCTTCGCCAAGGGGTAATGCTCTTATTGCCCCTCCAAGGCCATACTTTACCACTGCTGTTTCTATTCCAGGAATTAATTCTTCAGTCTGCTGACAGCAGGTTTCATCTCCTGAAATAAAGCTTACTGGCACCCCAAAATAGCCAGCTGTATAAGCATTAATTAAGGCTTCACTGGCAGGTTGCTCATTAAGATATATTTTATGAAACTTACCAGAAATAGTATGAGCAAGGGTTCCATCTTCAAGGCCAGGACTTGAATGATAGCCAACCAAGAAGACTGTATCAAAATTTTCATTTATTCCATCCATCATACTATACGGCCTGCCTGACCAGCCTCTAATTAATTCTGCCCTTTCATCTAATTTATCTGGCAGAATATTTCTGGCCGTAGCATGGGCGTCTCTAACAACAACTCTTGTGGCTCCATTGGCAAAAGCTGACCCGACTGCTGCATTAACATCACCAGTCATAATCTCTCTGAATTCTTTATATTCATCTTCACCCTTACTGACCTCTTGACCGGCTACCAGAGAACTAATTCCTTCCATATCTGCAGAAATAAATACTGATAAATCTTGATTTTCCATAATATTAACCTCTCCTATTTATCTTTTAAATATTTTCCCAGAATGTTGCTTTTAAAAATCCGATTAATGCTCCAATAGCTAAACCTATAGCTATACTCCCTCCAAAAAACATACTCACTATAAGACCTATACCAGCACCAACTGCAACGGCAATACCAATTTTATTAAAATTATTATTAGCCATATAAACACCCCTTGCAATATTTTAGACTTAACTTATAGTTCTTTATCCAGCAAGAAAATCCTTTATATTAAAAAACCTGGGCAATTAAAATTTGCCCAGGAAATTTAATATTTATCTTATTGTTGATTTTGGATCTAAAGCATCTCTTAAACCATCACCTAATAAGTTATAGCTTAAACAGGCTATAAAGATCATAAAACCAGGTATTAATAACCAGGGAAATCCTGTAATTGATGTGATATTTTGAGCCGATGCCAGCATATTACCCCAGCTAGCTGCCGGTTCCTGAATACCTAAACCGATAAAACTTAAACCGGATTCAAGGATTATGTAACCTGGAACAGCTACTGTCGCACTAACTATAACATAGGTAGTAGTGACAGGCAATACATGTTTTAATATAATTCTTTTATCTGAAGCACCAATAGCCCTTGCAGCCTGAACATATTCTTCGTTTTTAGCTGAAAGAACCATCCCTCTAATAACACGGGCCATTCCTGCCCAGCCCCGAAAAGCCAGAATTGAAATTATAAAAAAGAACCTCATCTGGGAAGGCACATCTATCGGCATTACTGCAGCCAGAGCTAAAAGCAAATAAAAACCTGGAATCGACATTATTATTTCGGCCAGTCGCATTAATATTTCATCTATCCAGCCGCCGTAATATCCTGAAATGCCTCCAACTACCATTCCTATTGATGTAGAGATAAAAATTGCAACAAAGCCAATAAACATGGATACTCTACCGCCATATAAAAGCCTTGTAAATAAGTCCCGACCATAATCATCACTTCCTAATAAGAATAATGGCTGGTCATAGCCTTCCAGACCAAATAGCTGAAAATCAGTTACAAATGGTCCAACTTTATGTGGATCACCTCTGTGAAAAAACTTGATTTCATGTTTTTCATCTTCAACAATTTCATATTGCCCCCAGCCAACAGATTCAGTCCCATATATATATGGCCTGGTTAAATTACCCTCTTCATCAGTAAACTGGATTCTAGTTGGGGGATGATAAAAATGCTGTCTGAATGTTCTATTTGGATGATATGGGGATAGAAAGCCTGCAAAGATAACCATAATATATAAAATTATTACAACAATTCCACCTGCTATTGCAATTTTATGCCTTCTTAACCTTTTCCACATTTCACCCCAGAATGAATATTGTTTACTTTTGCCAATTGTAGTCTGTGCAAGTTCTTTGTTTTCATCTTCATGAAATGGTCTATTTTCCATCTGTCATCCCCCCTTAATTATACCTTATTCTTGGATCACTGACTGCCAGCAATATATCTGCAATTAAATTACCTGTAATTAATAAAACGCTTCCCATCATCAAACCTGCCATTGCCAGATATAAATCTTTAGAACGGACTGCATTTAACATTAATGTTCCCAGCCCTGGCCAGCCTGTTACTATTTCAGTTAAAGCTGCTCCTCCAAGCAAAGCACTAATCTGAAAACCAAAAATTGTTATCATTGGGTTTATGGCATTTCTTAAAGCATGTTTATACACAACAACTCTTTCCATTAAGCCTTTGGATCTGGCTGTCCTTACATAATCAGAGGTCATTGCATCTATCATCTGGCCCCGCATCTGTCTGGTTAAACCTGCCATAGAGGCTGTTCCTAATACAACTGCTGGCACAACTAAATGTCTTAATATATCAATCACCTGTTCAAGTGGTGACATCATCCCATGAGTTATACTGGTCATCCCCTGAATAGGCCAGTCTAAATTAAATGTTACTATTCCATATAACAGGAGTAGGGCAAAGAAAAAGTTAGGAATCGATAAACCTACAAAGGCCAGACTGGTAAAAACATTATCCCCTATTGTATATTTATTGGTAGCTGAATAAATACCGATTGGTATAGATGCTCCCCAGGCTAATACCATAGCTGCAAAAGATAAAATTAATGTATTTTTAATTCTACTGCCAATGACCTGAGTAACAGGCACTCTGTATGCAAAAGAACGGCCTAAATTACCTCTTAATACCTGCCCTAGCCATAATGCATATTGTTCAGGCACAGATCTATCCAAACCAAAATCTTCTTCCATAGTATTAAGTACCTGGGTTGATATATCTGGGTTCATTCTTAACTGGTCCAGATAATTACCAGGTGATAATTGCATTATTAGAAATGAAAATAATGAAATTGCTAATAATAATGGAATAGCATATAGGATTCTTCTTATTATATACGTTTTCATTAATAGATTACTCCCTTCTCAAATATAAAAAATAATATAATTGCTAAAAAATAAGAAGGGGGGAATAACCCCCTTCTTTATCTTTTTCTTGATTTTAAATAACCGGAATATTAATAGGCAAGATACTGTTCATAAATATTCCAGGTGACTGCACCATAAGCAGATATCTCTGTATTTTCAAGATTATTTCTTACTCCATAAATTGCATTAGGAGCTGTAGTATAAATTAAAGGAACCTGATTGGCAATGATTTCCTGGAATTCACTATAATATTCAACTCTTTCTTCGGTTTCCACAGCCTGGGCGCCTAACTCAAAGAGCTCATCAATTCTGGCTTCCCAATCTCTATGAGGCTCTTCCTGAAGTGGATGCCACATGTGGAGAGGACCATCTGATTTCCAGACATTGGAGCCACTGTGAGGCTCTACTCCACCTGTTAAGCCAATTAAGATTGTATCAAAATCAAACTCATTCATTAACTGACTAACCATTGAATTAAATTCAACAGGAGCAGTATTAATCTGCATGCCTAATTCTCTTAAGTCATCGGCAATAATATTCATAATAGTTTCTCTTTCATTATTTCCGGCATTGGTAGTTATATTAAATTCAACTTCTCTACCTTCCCAGTCAACTAAATTACCATCATCGTCCCATTCAAAACCTGCCTCTTCTAAAAGTTCTCTTGAACGATCAAGGTCATATTCATATTTTCTAACATCTTCATTTAAGAACTGCTGATTAGGGGTACTTACCGGACTCCATTGAGGTGTACCAAAGCCTGCCTGGGCCTGATTAATCATTGTATCTTTGTCAAAGGCATGGGCTACAGCTCTTCTAAATTCTAAAATATCAAACCATTCTTTAGTCTCTGGCTCTTCTTCTAAATTAGGATTATTTGGATTTAAATTAAATACTAAAAAGTTAGTAGCGAATGTAGGACCTGCATCTATAAGATCGAAATCTCCTCTTTCTTTTTGCTGTTCAAAACGACCATAGTTTCTACCCTGAATAGTATTAAAGTGAACCTCACCATTCTGGAATAATAAGTCCTGAACTTCGGTGCTTTCAACAATAACTTTAACCCATCTATCTAAATAAGGAAGACTTTCTCCCTCTGGATCCCGGCGCCAGTAATTAGGGTTGGCATCTTTAACAATTCTTTCACCTGGTACAAAATCAACTAACATAAATGGACCGGTACCTACGATCTCGCTTGGGTCAGTATCTACTCCCCAGGTTTCAGTGAATTCACCAGCTTCATAGGGCTCACGTAATTTATGCTCTGGAATAATAAAAGTCATCATTGAGTTTAAAAATGGAGCATAAGCTGTCGGCAATTCAAGTTCTACTGTATAATCATCAATCTTTCTATATTCAGGAAATTCACCATCAACTGTGAGGACACTCCTGGTACTGGTTGGAATATCTTCATCACTAATAACATCCATTGTAAAGATAACGTCATCAGCAGTAAATTCTTCCCCATCATGCCACTGAACTCCTTCTCTTAAATAAAAAGTATAAACTGTACCATCTTCACTGATCTCCCAGTCATGTGCCAGTGCTGGAATAAATTCAGTTGTGATACCATGTCTGGTTACTAAACCTTCAAAAATAGGGCCATCAGTTACATCAGTAGAAGATGTCTCACTGGCAATAATAGTGTTAAAGGTTTTAGGGTCTCCTAAAACTGCCTCCATAATTGTACCGCCATGTTCCCCCTGTGGTTTTTCCGATACCCATGGATCTTTAAGTTCTACTTCCTGGGCCATGGTTACAACAGACGCAGATAAGACAAATGCAAATAATAAGACTAAAATAGTAAGTTTTTTCATATAAAAATACTCCTCCTAAATTTTTTTTAACTACTCGATTCTTGATTTTCTATGAAATAATCACAAGAACTAAAAACACTATCCCCCTTTCATAAAATTACATTAATAATAAAATTTATTATATCTTATATATATAATACAAGATATATTTAAAAACTCCTTCAAAAATTTAAAGTTTTAAAAAGCACTAAAAACCCTTGAATATCAATAATTTTTTACAATTTTTTAATACATTTATTTATCTGTTTAAGATATTGATTAATTATTATTTAATAATAAATTTTATTGAAATACATATTAATAAAATTTTCTCTAAAAAATAATTAAATTTTTTGTTTAAAAGGACTTTCTATTAATATATCGACTTAATTTATTTAAACAATCTTCAATATAACAGATTTATTTCTAAAGAATTATTGTAAAAATAAGATTGATAAAAAGGTTTATTCAGATATTTTATTTAGATAAGTTTGAATTTAGGGGTTTAAATATTCCTGCAAATAGTATATGATAGATAAGGAACGATAATTTTAAGGAGGAAAAAATGAAAATAGGAATAGTTGGTTTACCGAATGTTGGAAAGTCTACCCTTTTTAATGCCCTAACAAAAGTACAGGTTAATGCAGAAAATTATCCTTTCTGCACAATCGATCCTAATATAGGTGTTGTTAATGTACCTGATAAAAGACTGGATATCTTAACTAAAATTTATAATCCTGAAAAAAGAACACCGGCAATGATTGAATTTGTAGATATTGCAGGTTTAGTTGAAGGAGCCAGTAAAGGCGAAGGCCTCGGGAATAAGTTTTTGGCTCACATCCGAGAAGTTGATGCCATCTCCCAGGTTGTCAGATGTTTTACCGATGATAATATTACCCATGTTAATAATAAAATTGATCCAATAGATGACATTGAAACTATAAATCTAGAATTAATGCTAGCTGATATGGTAACGATTGATAAACGTCTTGAAAAGACTGAGAAAAAAGCTAAAAGTGGGGATAAAAAATATTTAAAGGAATTAGATGAATTGAATTTATTAAAAGATGCCCTTGAAAGTGGCAAAAATATAAGACAGCTAACCTTAAGTAAGACCGGTCAAAAATTAACTAAAGAACTCCAATTACTCTCTGCAAAACCAACAATTTATGTCTGTAATGTAGACGAAGATAAAATTGGAGCTAAAAATAATGAATATGTTGAGATGGTTAAAGATTATGCCAGTCAGGAAGGTGCCGAAGTTATAACTGTAAGCGCTAAGATTGAGGCTGATATTGCTGAACTTGATGAAGGAGATAAAGAAATTTTCTTAAAAGACCTTGGCATTGAAAATTCAGGGCTCGACAGATTAATTAGAGCAGGCTACAGATTATTAGATCTTATTACATTTTTAACTGCAGGTGAAAAAGAAGTTAGAGCCTGGACTGTTAAAAGAAACTCTACTGCTCCTAATGCTGCTGGCAAGATCCATTCAGATATGGAAAGAGGTTTTATCAGAGCAGAAATAGTCAGTTTTGAAGATTTAATAGAAACCGGTTCTTATAAAGATGCTCGTGAAGAAGGGGTATTACGCCTGGAAGGAAAAGATTATATAATTCATGATGGAGATGTCTGTAATTTTAGATTTAATGTTTCCTAAATAGCTTAAAAGTTAATACTCAAAAACCCTGATCTATCAAATAGATCAGGGTTTTTTTCATTGTATTAATCTTCATTATTAAATTTCTGTTCAATATCTTTCTTAATTACATCTCTAATTTCTTTTCTTAAGTCTTCTTCAGACATATCATCAGTTTTTATCATAATCCTTGTCATTGGAAGCTTTTTAAATAATCTATGAAATAATTGATTTAAAACAGAAAAACTAATTAATATTATAATTGAAGTAACTAAATCATAATATATTAATGAATATAAACCAAATGCCCCTGCAAGAATTCCAATGAAATATTGAATTATATGTTTTATATCCAATTTCTGATTTATTATTTTATGAAGCTCTATATAATATTTAAAGATTAATTTTTTCATTTTATACCCTCCTGTTTCCTAGAAATAAAATTATAGCAAATTAAATTATATTATGCAAATGCAGGAGTCTCTTATTTTTTATTTAATTATTAATTAGAAAATAAATTTATACTCTGGAGTTGATAAAATGTCTAAAGATAGTGAAATAAAGATATTTGCAGGAAGTTCAGGTAAGCAATTTGCAGAAAAAATCTGTGAATACTTAAATATTGAGCTTGGAAAATCTGAAGTTATTAATTTTACTGAAGGTAATATAATGGTTAAAAGTAAAGAAACGGTAAGGGATAAGGATGTTTATCTTGTTCAGTCAATTGGACTTGAGCCTAATAATGAGTTTACAGAAATCCTGTTCTGGATGGATGCATTTAAAAGGGCAAGTGCTCATTCAGTTACTGCTATCATCCCCTTTTTTAGCTATGCGCAAGGAGATAAGAAAGATGAACCCAGAGTATCTATTAGAGCCCGGGTTTGTGCTGAATCAATAGAACTTGCAGGAGCTGATCGGGTAATAACTATGGATCTCCATAGTCCTCAAATCCAGGGTTTCTTCAAAAAGCCTGTTGACCACCTATATGCAATGCCTATTCTCTGTGAGTATTTTAAAAAGAATTATGATTTAAGTAATACAGTTGTTGTCTCCCCTGATGCTGGGTTTGCAAAAGAAGCCAGGCGATATGGCTCTTATTTAAATAGACCTGTGGCCATTGGAGATAAGAGAAGGTTATACCATAATGAAAATGCAGAAATACTTGAAATAATTGGTAATGTTAAAGATAAGGATGCATTAATTTTCGATGATTTTAGTATCTCAGGAAAAACTTTAGTGAATCTAGCTAAAGGTTTGAAGGAACGAGGAGTCAAAAGAATATTTGCCGGGTTATCCCACTTATTATTATCTGCTGAAGGTGTAGATAGAATCGAGAATAGCCCCATAGAAAAAGTTGTCAGTACAGATTCTGTGAATAATAAAAAAGTAACTGATTCCAGGAAAATAAAAATAGTCTCAGCTGCACCTCTTTTTGCAGAGACTATTTATCGAGTTCATAATAAAATTTCTGTAAGTTCTTTATTTGAAGAAGTTCCTGAAAAGGTATTAAAAAATTCTAATATTTAAAGCCAAAAGTTGCAGGAAAATTAATATTTTACCTGCAACGTTTTTTTCTTTAATTACTAATTTGTTTCTGAATTCCTTCCTGTTTTAAATCAAAAGAAGCCGCTTTTAACAATTCATAAACTGCTATTGCTAAAAATGCATCTGCTATATGATGCAATGATGTCCCAATGCCAACGACTATTCCTGCATCTGCCAGTGAATAACCAAATGGCAAAACAATTAAAGCTTCACCAATTGCATGCATTGGCAATATTAAAAATAAAGCATGTTTAAAACTATAACCTTTTTTAATTAATAAAGCCCCGGCTCCACCAAATATAATGTGGATAGCAGCTCTAGCTCCAATAACAGGTCCGGTAACTAAAAAGAACCCCAGGGTAGAACCTAAACCAACAAAAATTGCAGCAAACGGACTGATTAAAATAGATAAAAATACCGGTAAATGAGAAGCCAGTGTAGCTGAAAAGGGTGGAATATAAATTCTTAAGTAACTTCCAAAGGCTAAGGGTATCATCAGTGCCATCGCCGTTAGTAAGGCTGCATATACAAGTTCTTTGATCTTCAATTTTCTTTTTAACAAATCAAAATCCTCCTCCAAGTTTTATTTCTATTATATTATCTCAATATACAGGTGATTTGTCAAGTGTATATACAGTAAAATTATAATTTATTTCAGGCTTCTAATAAATACCCCTCTGCTGATAGTGCGGATTTTAGATTTTTTAAAACTTCATTATTAGCTACTTCAACAGTGTGAAGATGAATCCCATCAGTTAATTCTGCCAGTAAACCGGCATCATTATTTTCTACTTTTTTTAAAAATTCTTCAACTTCTTTTTTATTAGTTAGCATTAAATTGCCCTTAAGCTCTCCATAAAGAGGATGCTCAACTCTTACATCAAGAATTCTAGCTCCATGTTCTATCATTATCATTAATTCATCCTTTACAAGGTCGTCTCTATGACGACAGGCAATCGTGGCCTTTAAAAACGGCGACTTATTTTCTTGCAATAAATATCCTCTAGAAGTAGATAATATATCTACCCCCTCTGCTCTAATAAGTGCTATATCCTGAACAATTACCTGACGGGTTACTGCAAATTTTTCTGCCAATTCAGAACCGGTATAGGGTTCGTTGTTACTTTTTAATATTTTAATAATTTTCTGGCGACGTTTATCTGGTTTCAATGATTTATGTGACAATTTGACCATCTCCTTTTTAGCTAAGATAACTTAAAATTTAGACTTGATAATATAAATTAAAAAAGAGAAAATTTTATAAAAGCCTATTTTTATTACTCAGATTAAAATACCATTCAACCAGACTTTATTTATCATAAACTCATTATCAAATGCAACAATATTTGCTGCTTTTCCTGTTGCCAGGGAACCATAATACTTATCTAGACCAAGACGCTTAGCCGGATTGTAACTGGCCAGGTTCCAGCTATTAACTAAATTTAGTTCTGAATTATTATAGACATATTTAACTGCATCAATAAGTTTTAAGGTTGAACCTGCCAGGCTCCCATCTTCCAGACGAGCTTCTCCTTTATTAATAGAAACATTTAAACCGCCTAAATCATAACTGCCATCTTCCATCCCAGCAGCCCTCATTGCATCAGTAATTAATATTACTCGATCAACCCCTACTAACTTTAGAGTTATTCTAATTGTGGCTGGATGAAGATGAATTCCATCTGCAATAATCTCCATTGTTGTTTTATCGCTATCTAAAAATGCTCCTACAGCCCCTGGTTTACGATGATGAAATCCAGTCATACCATTGTAAAAATGACTTGCCTGTTCTACACCGGCCTCTATTGCCTCTGCCATTTCTTCGTAATTAGCAGCAGTATGGGCTGTTGCTACCAGAGTCTTATTTTTCTTGAGTCTTTTAATTATAGCTTCTGTTCCAGATTTTTCTGGAGCCAATGTTACAATTCTCAAATTATCTCCTAATATATCAATCCATTTGTTAACTTCTTCAATGGCCCCTTCTCTTATAAAATCTGGATTCTGGGCACCTTTTTTTGCCTGGCTGATAAAAGGCCCCTCTACATGGGCACCAAGTAAATTAGGGGTCCTATCAGATTTAATAGCATTATTTATAGTTTTACAGACTGTTTCAAGTTCTTCAGGCGGAGCAGTTAATGGGGTAGCCAGCCACCCAGTTACTCCTGTTTTTAATTTATATTTACTTATTTTTTCTAAAACATTATCGCCTTTATCCATCACATCATAGCCCTTTCCACCATGACAGTGAATATCAATTAGACCTGGGGCTAAATATAGCCCTTCTAAATCTATCTTTTTCTCATAATTGTTCTGCTCCGGGCTGTCTTCACCAATTTTCTTTATTTTATTCTCATCAATTATAAGCCAGCCATTTTCAATAATTTTATCTACAGTAATAATTTTTGCATTATATAATAATTGAATAGTTAACCCTCCTCGTTCACTGATATTTCAAACCGGATCCTGTTAATATAATAACAATATTCTTATTAAAAACATCTTTATTTTTTAAATATTTTATAGCTGCAGCAGGCGCTACTGCAGCTGTAGGTTCTATATAAATACCCTGCATCCATAATTGGTTTAAAGCTTCTTTAATCTCCTGTTGTTTTACTAAAATCACATCTCCTCTGCTTTCTCTGACTGCTTTAATAATTTCTATTTTCCTTGCAGGCTCTTGAATAGATATGCCTTCAGCTAAATTCTTAGAATATGTATTACTATTTAATTTTTTACCATAATACTCTTCCCAGATTGGAGATACTGGTTCTGCCTGGACAGCGATTAATCTTGGAATATCATTTTTATCTAATAATTCTTTCAATCCATGCCAGATTCCTAATAATAAAGAACCATTACCTACAGGTAAAATAATCTCATCAATATATTTTAAATCTTCAATAAGTTCTTGAGCCAGGGTTGCAATTCCAGCAAAAAAAAGCGGATTATATATATGAGATGCATAATATTTATTGCTTGCTGCCTTTTTAATTGCTCTGGATGTCGCTTCTCTATCTCCTGGAATTTTTTTAATAAGTGCACCTGTTGATTCTATCTGTGCTATCTTACCTGAACTGGTATCCTCAGGAAGATAAATATTACAGGTTATGCCAGCAGCAGCCGAATAGGCAGCAACTGCTGCCCCGGCATTACCTGAAGAATCTTCAATTATTTCATTTACTTTTGTTTCATTTAATTTACCAACCATTAACCTGGCTCCTCTATCCTTAAATGAACCTGTAGGTTGATAATAATCTAGCTTATAATAGATTTCATGTCCTGCTAGCTCTTTTTTTATCAATGGAGTTTTTACCTCTCCTAATTCTAAGTCTGTTTTATACTTCAGAGGGTTTTCAGGAATCTTAAATAAACCTCCACAATAACACTGAAAATGCAGATCTTCTAGCGGATATTTTTTTCCACATTCTAAACATTCAAATTCCATAAAAGAAATCCACCTTCCTTGACTTAAAGAACATGAGATCCTTTAATCTTAATATCATCACCATGTGGTTTCCCGGCAGCAAATATAAACCTAGATTCATCAGAGATTGTCTGCACTTCTATAGAAGATTCAGGTGTTAATAAAAGAGCTTCACCTTCATTAATTTTTATATCTGCTTCTATTATACCATCTACCACATAAATAAATCCTTGCATTTCCCGGGCAAACTGAAGATTATAAATCCCCCCTGCTTCTAATGTTATATCCTGTAAAATTATTTCTGTTTTGAGTTTAATCGGAGAACCTGGACCAATTAGGCTTCGAATTTTTATTTTATCATTCTCTTTCACTGAAACATCTTCAGGTTTAAGAGCTTGGTATTCTGGTTCAGAATTTTTCATATCAGCAGGCAGATTAATCCAGATCTGCATACCATGGGCATAACCAGCTGTTCCTGGTGCTTCAGAATGAACAATACCTTTCCCAGCATTAAAAGTTTGCAGACCACCCTGACTTACTTCCTGGTCATTACCCTGATTATCCTCATGACGGAAAGCTCCTCCAAGCATATAACTTATTGCTTCAAAACCACTATGCTCATGGGGAGCAAATTCATTTGGGGCTTCAACAAAAAATTCATCTATTAAAACAAAGGGATCAAAATGATTATGATAAACAGTTGGAAATAATCTTTTAACTATTGCACCATCACCTTCGGACTTTTCAACAGCAATTAATTTTTTATTTTCTTTTAACATAATTTTTACCTCCAAGCTATTCGCTTTTTTACTGGATTCTTATTAGTTGTTCTGTTAATATTATATATAGTAGAATTATTATTAACAGTTAAGTATGAAACATTGCAAGGAGGCTTTTAATTTTGGAAAAATGGCGATTAATAAAAACAGAGACAACTGATGGTTTTTATAACATGGCAATTGATGAAGCCATAATGAGATATCACCAGAAAAATAAAGTTCCCCCAACAGTAAGATTTTATAGCTGGGAGCCAGCAGCTTTATCACTTGGCTACTTTCAGAAACTAGAAAAGGAAGTCAACCAGAAAGCCTGCCAAAAGGCAGGAATAGATATTGTAAGGCGCTTAACTGGAGGCCGTGCCATCCTTCATGATAAAGAGCTAACTTACAGTATTACTATTCGTGAAGATTATAATCTTTTATCTAATTCTATTGTAACAAGCTATAAAGAAATAAGCCAGGGTTTAGTGGCAGGTTTAAATTCATTAAAAATACCTGCAGAACTTAAGCCAATGGAACGGGGTAAAAAATCTCCTAAAGGTAATTCAGCTGCCTGTTTTGATGCTCCATCCTGGTATGAAGTTTTACTTGATAGCAAAAAGCTGATCGGTAGTGCTCAAACTAGAAAAAATGGCACTATATTACAACATGGTTCACTGCCTTATGAAATAGACCCGAAAAAAACATTTAAATTATTCAATTATTCAGATGAAAAAATGAGAAAGAAAGCCCGGAGAATATTCTCTGCTAAATCAACTTCATTAAAATCAGCAGGTTATAATCTAAAAAAAGAAGAGTTAGAAAAAGCTTTAATAGATGGTTTAGCAGAAACATTAGGTTTCAATTATTATTTTGCTCAACTAACTAATAATGAAATAAAATTAGCTGAAGAATTGAAAGAAGATAAGTATTCTAAAGATAAATGGAATAAAAAACGCTAGGAGGCTATTTATGTCTGACAAAAATACTGGACAAAGAAAAAGATTACCTGAATGGTTAAGGGGCAAAGATCCACTGCAAAGAGGTATGGTTGATACCAAAAAAATGCTGGATGGACTTGAGTTAAATACAGTCTGCCAGAATGCTCGCTGCCCTAATATTGGTGAATGTTATGCCAAAAAAACTGCTACTTTTATGATTCTCGGAAGAAACTGTACAAGAAATTGTAAATTCTGTGCAGTTCAGGGGGGCAATCCTGAACCAGTAGATCCTGAAGAACCTGCCCGGATTGCTGAGGCTGTTGACAAATTAGGACTAAGGCATGCTGTTATAACATCTGTAACTAGAGATGATCTAGAAGATGGTGGCTCAGAACAATTTGTTAAAGTTATAAATGCAATTAGAGATAGAAACCCTAATGTAACTATTGAAATTCTAACTCCAGACTTTAATAATAATAAGGCTGCTTTAAATAAAATTATTGCAGCAAAACCAGAAATATTTAATCATAATATCGAAACTGTACCTTCATTATATGATCTGGTCAGACCAGAAGCTGACTATCAACAATCACTGGATGTTTTAAAAACAGTAGCAGACTCCGGTGATATAATAATTAAATCTGGATTAATGTTAGGCCTGGGAGAATCTGAAGAAGAACTATTTCAGGTATGGGAAGATCTTTTAGATTCTGGCTGCGAAATCCTAACTATGGGGCAATATTTACAACCTGGCCATGGAAATATTCAGGTAAAAGAATATATTAGACCAGAAAAATTTGATAAGCTTAAAGATAAAGCTTTAAAACTTGGTTTTAAAACAGTTGCATCTGGCCCTCATGTCAGGAGTTCCTATCTAGCTGAGGAGACTGGCAAAAGTCTATTGAATAAATAATAGCTAAACTAAACAAAAAAAGTCCTACCTCATAATTGAGGTAGGTTACTTTTATTAACGAAATAAATTCAGGAAGCGGTCTTCATATAAGTGATAAACACCCCAGCGGTCCAATTCCTGTTTTAATACTGACGGATCTTTATCTCCACTTTCTACTTTCTTAAATAACTTTTCTATCTCATCTTTAGCAGCTATTGGAAGACCATCTAAGTTTCTAGTAACTCTGGCTCTTCCATCCTGACCTCTAGTAAGATATCCTTTAGATTCCATCTCTGGAACCTGAGATTCCTGGGCACTTTTAGTCATATATTCCTGAGCAAATTTCATCAGGGAGACATCCCAGAGATCATCAAGTCCTAATAGAATAACAGTTAATAATTCTGAAGCCTCATCAATCTCCTCTTCTAATCTCCTGGCAGTTTCGTCTATATCAGCATTAATAGTCCTAACACTATCAATTTTTTGAGTATAATGCATCTGATAGGCAATACTGGCCATATCTGGATCCTGACCAGCCATCATCTCAATGGCTTTCTCTGCTTCTTCGCTAAAGCCATCTGCTTTTAATAGATAACCAGGTGTGATCAATTTAGGTTTATTCCAGTTGATCCAGCCTTCTCTTATTCTAGTTTCAGGCCCCTCTTCTGGATAAATATCTAGATAAGCAGGTTTCGTTAAAACATAGTATTTTAATTCTGTATCTTCTTCATTCGACAGTAATTGGCGGGGGGATTTTAAAACTTCAGTCGCTTCCAGAGCTTCTTGAATTCTTGCTTCATATTCCATAATTTAACCCCCTTTTACTTATTTGATTTCATCTTATATCATATCAATTATAGAATAATTATTCAAACTTATTCTGTAAAGTCTTAACATATTTGTCGATCTCTTGTTTGCTTTCAGTTGATCTACTCTTAAGATTGCCCTTCTCAATAGAAAGACAGGCTAATGGCTCTTTACCAGCCAATTCTTCTAACTGTAATAAAGCTTTAGAACTACCTCCACCTGCATGAGTTGTAAAAAAAGCAACTTCAGGAAGAACCTCACTATTCCCAATTAAAAAAGTTCTAACAGCTGGTGTCAATCTTCCAGCCCAGATTGGAGTCCCAATTATTACTAAATCATACTCAGATAACTCATAATCAAAATCTTCTATAATGGTTACATTTGATGTTATTGCATCAAAGCCTGCTCTTAAAAACCCAATCAAGCCTTTTCTATTTCGACGATCCTTAATTTCTAGAGTTTCACTTTCAAATTCATTAGATAAAATCTCAGCTAACTTTAAAGTATTGCCTGTATTGGAATAAACTACAATAAGTGTTTTCACCATTACTCCTCCCCTTTCTTACTAAAAAGTGCAGTTAAATCCTGATTTAATATAGGATCACAGGGGATCATAAATAAGGGAAACTCTGCTTTACGCACAATTCTATCAGCAGTACTGCCAATCTTTAATTCTTCGAGATGATCAAGACCAAGCGTTGGCATCATAATTAAAGTTGCATTTTCTTCTCTAGCAGCCTCTAAAATTAAGCTAGAGGCAGAACCAGAACCAATTTTAATAGTAACATTTTTAATATTTTCATGGTCTTCTAATTCTTTCTTATAAGATGCAAGATCCTCTGCAGCTTTACTCTTTTTAATCATAAATTCTTCTTCATCAAAACTTTTTTCTACTGAATGAACTAAAATAATATCGTGAAAAATATGATCTAAAGATAGTAAAATCTTAACTATTCTATCAGAACAGGTTGTACAATCAATCGGAACAACTACCCTGCTAAATTTTATTTTACATATTGGTTCAATCTCATCTTCTTTACCTTTTTCATATTTTTCAATAAATACAGGTACTCTGCTATTACGCAAAACCTTATAAGTGGTGCTCCCAAGTATAATCTGTTTAATAATCCCCTGTCCATGAGAAGCAATTAAAATAACTGCACAATTTTTTTCTTCAGCAAATTTGGTTATTTCCTCTGCAGGTTTTCCAATAACAATATCTGATTCGACCTTAAGCCCCATGGACTCAACTTCCTTTTCTAAATCGTCCATCTTCATTCTAGCTTTATCAACTACTTCAGTGCTAACCCCTCTTCTCCTTGATTCAATAACATGAAGAAGAAAAACTGAATCTAAGCCAAGAGCTTTAAATTCATCCAAACAACCTAACAATTTATCTGCACTTTTAGAAAAATCAGTTGCTAATAAAATTTTTGTCCCGAACATTAGATTACCTCCTGCTCTATTTATTTAAAAGTTCTCTTAATCTTTTATTAACTGTCTTACTGCCGGCTACTATCTGCTCACTATTTGTTATCAATTTATTCCCTGCAAAATCAGTTGCTACTCCACCGGCTTCTTTTATTAAAAGAATTCCTGCAGCAATATCCCAGAGCTTTAATTCTATCTCCCAGAAACCTGAAAAAATTCCTCTAGCAACCTGACAGAGATCAAAGGCTGCTGCTCCAGTTCTTCTAATCCCCCCTGCTTCTGGTAAAATCTTATTGAATAATTCTAAAGACTTACTGCTTTCCTGGTGAGAATAAGGAAATCCAGTTGCAATAATTCCATCTTCAACCCCATAATCTTTATTTACATAAATCCTCTTGCCATTATAATAACTCCCCTGACCTCTGCTGGCAGAATAAGTATCATCAAAATAAGGGAGATAAATCAAACCATATTCAGGCTGATTATCTATATATAATGCAATAGAAATAGCAAAGATCGGAAAACCATGAACATAATTAACTGTTCCATCAAGTGGGTCTATAATCCAGCGATATCTTGAATTATTACTTTTATTACTGCCCTCTTCAGCCATTATGGAATGATCAGGATAAGCAGTTATAATTTTATCAACTAAAATTTCTTCAGATTTTTCATCTATTTCGGTAACAAGATCAATCTTTTTATCTTTACTGTTGATTTCTATATTTTTCTGAAAGTTACTCATCTGAAGCTCTCCTGCTTCTCTAACCCAACTCTCCATCTCTTTTAGCATCGATAAACCTCCTGCCTTATCCTATTAGATTACCTAAGAAAAAGCTTACTAAATAAAAATAAATAAATAATCCTGTAATACCCTTAATCGTTATTATGATTGGATCTGCACCAGCAGCCTGGTCCAAATCTAACTTAAAAAGTATAAAAGGAATTATAAATCCTAAACTACTGGCCAGGGTAATAGTTATTGCCAATGATAATGCAACTGCAATACCAAAACCATCAATCCCCTGCCAGAAATGAGCGACTAAACCCCCTATAACTCCAATTATGGAACCCATAGTTAAACCAACCCGCATTTCCTTTAATAAATGACGCATGAAATTACGGACATTTATCTGTCCAAGAACAAGAGCCCTGGAAAATATTGTGGATGACTGAGTGCCAACATTCCCCCCCATATCCATTACCACCGGAATAAAGACAGCTATTGCTGCAACTGCTTTAAGGCTGGCTTCAAAACCTTCAATGACAAACCCAGCCATGAAGCCTCCAACCAGAGTTATCACTAAAAAAGGTAAGCGAGCTTTCAAAATTTCTGGTAATTTACCTTCTATTAAAACTCTACTCCTACCTTCCTGTTTTTGATTCATTGTATTAATACCAACCTTATCAAATATATCTTCAGTTGTTTCTTCTTCAATAACATCAAAAGCATCATCAACAGTTATAATCCCGACAAGTCTATTCTCTTTATCGACAACTGGAACAGCCAGAAGATCCTGTTCCTGTAACAATCGGGCCACTTCCTCCTGGTCTGTTTCTGTTTCAACACTAATCGGATCTGGTTTCATGATCTCCTCTACCTTTTGATCACCGTCTGCCATAATTAAATCTCTTAAAGAAAGACTCCCCTCTAATAAACGGGTATCAGTAGTTACATACAGGTTATAAACTGTCTCTCTTTCTTCACCGACAGCCCTTAACTTTTTCATGGCTTCATCAATTGTTGTTCCCCTTTTAAAACGAATATAATGGGGAGTCATGATACGCCCTGCTGTCTCGTCCTCATAACCCATTAATTCTGAAGTCTTATTTCTCTCATTTTTACTCAAATTATTTAATAACTTCTTGGCTACCCTAGCTGGCAATTCGTCTAATAGACGAACCCTATCATCAGGTGCCAATTCCTTAAATACAGTATTTGACTCTGTTTCAGCAAAATCAGAGATCAAATCTTCCTGAACTTCAATATCAAGCCTTTCAAAGACTTCCATTGCCAAATCTTTATTTAACAAACGGTAACAGATAACTCGATTAGCTCTATCTAATTCTCTCATTATCTGCATTAAATCAACCATATCTTCATTATTAAGTAATGTCTTTAATTCTTTGACATTTTCATTTTCTAGTAATTCAATTACCCGCTCATAAACTGCCATAAAATCCCTCCTCTAAATAAACAAACGGCCTCCCTGGTCTGGAAGCCGTAATACATACCCAAAATAGTTTCATACTCAGCAATGTAATAGGTATAGTTCAAGCTCCTCGTCCAGGGTTTAGCACTATTAGACGTAGATAGTATTTGCTATCAGTTACTTTAAGCTCTCCTTGCGCCGAAGTAGCCTGTTATACCCATTGGCGTCTCTGGACGTTTTTGGGCAGCAACCTGTATTCAAAATAGTAGCCTCACTTAACGAGCAATATTTTATTAAAATTCAATTTATTATATCCTTCTATATGATGATATAACAAGTGAATTTAGCTGTCAAGTTAACTAATAAAGTGAAGGAGGTACAGTTAATACAGGTATAGAAATATTTTTTATTATTGTATCTGTAGTACTTCCCAAAAGCTTATTTTCAATAAAATTTTCACCTGATTTCGTCATCATTACAAGATCTATCTTTTCTTTTCTTGCTTCTTCTATAATTATTTCTGAAGCCGAGCCAGTTTTAATTTTAATTTTAATATTATTAAAAAATCCATATTCTTTTAAATTCTCAGCTAACTTTTTTAATTCAGTTTCTGCATTTGATTTCTGTTGATTTAAATCAGATTTATCTATTGAACTTTCAATTACATGAAGCAATACTATTTCAGTAAATTCTACATTGTCTTTTAAGGTTTTTAACATATCAAACACCTTATAACTAACTGCAGATAAATCAAGGGGTAAGAGAATGCGGTCAAAAATTTCAGAAGAAATCAATTCCAGATTATCTAAATTATTATCATCTTCTAAAAACTTTTTATCAGCATAATTTTTAAATTTATCAATAATCAAAGGTGTCTTAACCTTTCTGGCAATTTTATATGCAGTATGTCCAATAGGAACATTTTTTATGAAGCTCTGACCATGAGAAGCTATTAACATTAAAAAACAATCTTTTTGAAGAGCCAGCTTTTTAAGCTCTTCTGCTGGATCACCTTTTAAAATTTCAGTTTCAACTTCTAAACCAATTTCATTATATTCTTCAGCTAAAACAGATAATTTAGTTTCTACCTCTGAAACTCCACCAAGTTTTTTTGTTAATTTCGGTTCTAAAACATGTACAAGTAAAACTTTTTTAAAACCTGTTTTTTTGAACTCTTTCAATCTATTTTTTAACATATCTGCTTCTGCAGAAAAATCAGTAGCTACTAATATCTGGCCACTTATCACAGTTAGCCCCCCTTAATCTTAATTATCTAACTTATATTATTTTTATTATATCAAACTGATTGATTAGATGCCAATTTAATATCTTAAACTCAATATTTTATTAACAAAAATAACTGCAAGTAAAAGAAAAACGCTAAATAAAATTATAGTTCCACCTGAAGCTAGATCATAATAAAAAGATAATATTATCCCTGAATTCACAGATATAAGACTAAAAAATATACTATACCAGATTGTCATTTTAAAACTTTTACCTAACAACATGCCAGTGGCGACTGGAATTGTTATCAATGAAGCTATCAAAAGAGTCCCAACAATTTGAATGGAAATAGCCACTGTTAGAGATGTAACAATCATAAAAATTATATTTAAAAATTTAACAGGAACACCTGCCAGTCTTGCTTCATCTTCATTAAATGCTAAAAAGAAAAATCCATAATAAAATTTAATTATAATTGCAATTATCAATAATGCCAGAGAAAAGATAATATAAATATCTTTACTGCCTACTAATGATATACTCCCAAATAAATAACTTTGAATTCCAGCACTTCTATGAGATAAGTTAATTAAAATTGTTGCAATGCCAAGACCTGTTGCCAGGATTATAGCAAGGGATAATTCAGCATAGTCTTCATAGTCTCTCCGCAATTTTTCAATTGCCAAAGCAGCAATTATTGAAACTACAATGGCCGAATATATTGGAACAAACCCGGCAAAAAGTCCAATAGCCACACCGGCCAGAGCAACATGTGAGAGGGCATGGCCGATCAAAGAAAGTCTCCTTAAATTCAAGAACACCCCTACTAAAGGAGCGATTATACCTACCAAGTTTCCTGCAATTAAAGCCCTTCTCATAAATGCATAATTAAAAAATTCCACCCCAAAACCTCCTCATGTAAAATGATGAGTACAACTTAATGTCCATGCTCCGGTATTATTCTGATTGAAGTATCCCTTAAACCTTCTATATAATGGTCATAACTAAAATCATCAGCCGTGTGAGGATAAGCCCTGCCTTCATCAAAGCAGACAACTCTATTAGCCTGTTTGCTGATTAAATTAACATCATGAGAGACCATTATAACTGTTTTACCAAGATTTTGATTAATATCGCCTATTATTTGATAAAAATCATCCTGAGCTTTTATATCAACTCCAACTAAGGGTTCATCTAATAGAATTAATTCAGGATCATTAACCATCATTCTAGCTATAAAAATCCTCTGTTGTTGCCCCCCTGATAAATTCCCGATCTTTCTATCAATAAAACCTTCCATATCTACAAGTTTTAAGGAATTATATATTTTTTCTTCGAGCTCTATTGACATAGTCTTAATAAAACCCAACTTCTTATAAAGATTACTGGCAATAATTTCTCTAACAGTGGCTGGGAAACTCTGGTTAAAGTCTCTAACCTGCTGAGAAATATATCCTATTTTTGACCAGTCTTTAATTTTAGCAACTGGCTTTCCAAAAATATTTATTTGCCCCTGGTCAAATTTCAGATTTCCTGTGATCATTTTTATTAAAGTACTTTTCCCGGAACCATTGGGCCCAATAAAGGCAACAAAATCCCCTTTATCAAATGAAAGAGAGATATCATTAACTACATTTTCTTTTTTATATGAAAAACTGACATTCTTAATTTCAAGGACTAACATACAATCTCCCCCAATAAAAAACTACCCAGTCTGCAGATGATTTGCAGACCAGGGTTTCTACAAAATTATTTCAATGCTTCTTTTAAGTTCTCAAGATTATTATACATGATTGTAAAGTAATTTTCATCATTTTCAATATCTTCTTCTCTAAGACCTGAAATAGGATTTAATGTTAAAACTTCTAAACTAGCTTCTTCAGCTATTACATCAACAGCTCTAGGACTGGCAAGTACCTCCAAAAAAATATGTTCAAGGCCAGTTTTCTGAGCCAGGTCAATTAATTCTCTAATAGTTTGAGAAGATGGCTCTGAATGGGGGTCCAATCCAGTCACAGTTTCTTGTCTTAAACCATAATTCTCAGCTATATACCCAAAAGCTGAATGAGAAACTATTATAGTATTATACTGTAAATCCTTTAGACCCTCTTCATAAGCCTTATCTAATTCTTTAAGATTTTCAATAACTTTCTCTGCATTAGCTTTATATATTTCTTCTCCTTCTGGGTCTAATTTAGTAAATTCTTCTACAAGCAGTTCCGATATCATAATCATATTATTGAAATCTAACCAGATGTGATTATCATATTCTCCGTGTGCCTGGTCATTTTCGTGATGTTCATCTTCTGCATCGCCATGGTCATGGCCATTATGATCTTCATTATAATCACTGTTATATTCAATTAGGTTTACATGCTCAGTTAAATCAACAACTTGAGTCTCTTCTGATTTTAAATTTTCAGATACACTTTTTGTCCAGCCTTGAAGTTGTTCACCAACATAAATAAAAAGATCAGTATTTTCTAATTGCCCTAAAACCCTTGGCGAAGGCTCATAACCATGAACTTCTACTCCATCAGGCGTAATCTGATTAATATTTAACCTCTCTCCTCCAATTCTATCTGCTACCTCATAAATTGGATAAATACTTACATGTACATCTACTTCTTCAGCTATGACATTATTATAAGCTGGGAAAATTAATATTGCTAACATAAACATTATTATAAATAACTTTCTCATTAGAAAATCACCTCTATAAAGTTTTTGCAAACCATTTGCATAAAACTATGTTATTAAATAGTAGCTTAATTGTCAAGTTTATTTGCTATCTCTATTTACTTTAGTTTATCATTTTAAGTATTTCCGGTAAAACCTCTCCAGCCTTACCATTAATTATTAAATCAAACAAATAATCCTGCCGCCCAGAATCAGCATTTATATAAATTAACTTACCACCATTTTCCTTAGTTATTTTTGGTAAAGAAGCTACCGGATAGACTGCCAGTGAAGTCCCAATCACAATCATTAAATCTGAGTTTTCGGCTGCCGCCCAGGCCTGATTCAATTCATCTTCAGGTAACCTTTCACCAAAAAACACTATATCCGGTTTAATTTTTTTGCTTTGACAGTTATCACATTCTGGAATCTCACCGGCTTCAATAACTGGAACCAGTTCTTCCCATCTGTATTCTTGATTACATTCAAGACATCTTGCCTTATTTAAAGTACCATGTAATTCAAGCACCTCTCTACTTCCTGCCCTCTGATGTAAAAAATCAATATTCTGAGTAATTATTTTTTTTATAATGCCTGATTTTTCAAGCTCAGCCAGTGCTATATGACCAGGATTAGGTTGAATATCATTTTCTAACAATAACTCCTGAGCAAACCTCCAGAATGGCTCAGGATCTCTTCTAAAACCAGATATAGAAACCGCTGCTTCAGGATCATATTTTTCCCAGAGACCTGATTTCCCTCTAAAAGTCGGAACTCCACTTTCAGCTGAAATACCTGCCCCTGTTAAAACCACTGGATAATCAGCCTTTTTAATCATTTCTGCTGCTTTTTTAAACTTATCCTCTTTCATGAAAAATCCCCCTTTATTGATAATATTTGATTTCTTTTTTTAGACTGCTATAATTAAACTTGAGGAGGTGATTTATATGATTAATAATTCTTTAGTAATGATATCAAATGCCGAACCTTATGCCCATAAATATAAAGATAATAATATAGTCCAGGAAAAACAACCAGGCGGACTTACCACAGGGCTAGATCCTCTAATGCAAAATCTTGATAACTGTACCTGGGTTGCCTGGGCTAGAGGTGAAGCCGATTTTGAAGTAACTGACAAAAACAATTCAGTAAGAGTACCTGATGAAAATGGATATAAATTAAAGAGAATCAGTTTAGACAAAACCGAAGAAAATGGATTTTATTATGGTTTTTCCAATCAAACACTCTGGCCTATCTGTCATAATTTTATCACTAAAGCAAACTTTTCTCCAATCAACTGGCAAATTTATAAAGAAGTAAATAAAAAATATGCCAAATCTGCCCTGGCTGAAATGAATGGTGATGAGATGATCTGGGTTCAGGATTACCAATTATCCCTTGTTCCAAAATTTATAAAAGAAGAAAATTCTGATGCTAAAATTGCTCATTTCTGGCATATTCCATGGCCACCAGCTGAAATTTTTAACACTATCCCCTGGCGACGAGAAATACTAGAGGGTTTATTATCCAATGATTTAATTGGTTTCCATACTGAAAATCAAGCCATAAATTTTTTAGAAACAGCCAGAAAAAATGGAGCAAAAATTAATTATAATAGTCAAGCTGATATTTTAGGAATAGTTGAATGTAATAATCATAAAACCAGGGTAATTGTTCTCCCTTTAGGAATTGATTTTACCAGGCTTCATAAAAAGGCTCAATCAAAAGAAATAAAGGGTAAAGCAGAAGATTTAAAAAAATATTATTCTGCTAATCGACTTTTAGTCGCTGTTGACAGACTGGATTACACAAAAGGAATAACTCAACGCTTACAAGCTATAGACAGATTATTAGAAAAATACCCTGAATATAAAGAAGAGATCACATTAATTCAAAGAATTGCTCCAAGTAGAGTGCATATAGAGGAATACGAAGAAATGGAAGATGAAATCGATAGAACAATTGGAGATATCAACGGCAGATATCAGACTGCAGACTGGCAACCAATCGTCTATTATAAAGGTGCTGTTCCTCAAGATGAACTATTCCCCTATTTTTTAGCTGCCGATGCTGCATTAATAACTCCATTAATTGATGGCCTTAATTTAGTCTCAAAGGAATATATTGCAGTAAAAGAAAACGGCCAATTAATCCTTTCCGAATTTGCCGGGGCTGCTGATCAATTAGAAGGAGCTATTTTAACAAATCCATATGATATTGATGCTACTGCTGAAGCTATTGCCAAAGCTATTAGCTCCAAAGAAAAAGTTAAAAAAGCCAGATACGATCAGATGAGTAAAATAATCAAGAAGAAAGATATAAACTGGTGGCGGGATAATTTCCTTGAAATCTGGAATGATCTCTATGAATGATAAAGTTATTTATTTAAACCCTGATTCTCCTGATAACTGGCCTGGAAAAATTAAAACAGATGATTTTCAGTTATTTTTAGATTATGATGGTACTTTAGCACCTTTTAAAAATGATCCTGCTAAGGCCTACCCTGTCAAAGGTACAAACCAGATTATTAATAATTATTTAGAAAAAGACATCCCGGTGACAATTGTCACCGGGCGAAAATCAATGGATATTAGAGAAAATTTTATTAAGTCAGAAATTCCTGTTTTAGGACTCCATGGTAGAGAATTTCTACCTGCCAAAAAGAATATACCTATAGAAATCGGTCCTGATACAAAAAATATTTCAGATAAATTACTAAATTATCTCAATGAAATAGTTGATAATAATCAAGTTGTATTAGAAAATAAAAAAAATGCATATGCAATTCATATAAAAAATAATAAAAATTTGCAGGAATCTATCTATAAAAGGATAAATAATAAAGTACAGAAATTAAATTATAATGATTGGGAAGTGATTTCTGGGAGAAAAATAGTTGAGGTTAGATATAAAGACTGGAATAAAGCAGATGCAATAAGAAAATATCGTGATTTCAATATCCTTGCAATTTATATTGGTGATGACAGAACTGACGAAGATGTATTTGAAAATCTATCTGAACCAGGATTATCTATCTATGTTAAAAATGAAGATAAAAATCTAAATACTAAAGCTGACTATTATTTAAAAAATCCATCAGAAGTAATTAAATTATTAAAAGTTCTTCTAGATTTCACACGTTAAATTAGTAAAATAACAAATGCTCTATTTCATGAATTGACAAACAATTTTGATTGCTTTTTATCTTTACATTAGCAAATAATTATGCTAATATAATATTGTTAGAATATAAAGTTTTTTATTAAGCTTTTTTTGATGTATTTTTCTTTAAATTAATAACATAAGGAGGTGAATTCTAGTTTAATCTCAGTTTAATAACATTAATTAGGAGTAGTTTTAAAAATCTTTGGAGGAGTGATAATTTAATGTTTAAAAAGAGCCTTTTTATAACTTTCGTATTAGTTTTGGCAATTGCTTTAGTGGGTGCTCAGGCACAGGCATTTACACTTTCTGTAGCTCAGGGAGCTGACGCTGTAACTTTAGACCCTCACGGTGAAAATGATCAGCCTTCTTCTCGAGTCCGTTCACAGATGTATGAAACTTTAGTTAAAATGGATACTAATCTTGATCTGGTTCCAGGTTTAGCTACTGACTGGGAACAAATTGATGATACCACCTGGGAATTCGAATTAAGAGAAGACGTTATGTTCCATAACGGTGAAGAATTTACCGCAGAAGATGCCAAATTTACTTTAGAAAGACTGGCAGATCCAGATACTGCTGCTGATGGTGCTCACATTGTAGATTTCTTAGACAATGTAGAAATAATTGATGATTATACTATTAGAATTCATTCTGAGTTTCCATTCGGACCACTTCTAACTCACCTATCTCATCCAGTAACTGGTATGTTAAATAAAGAAGCTGTAGAAGAAGCTGGAGAAGATTATGGTTCAACAGTTGCAGTTGGTACCGGTCCATTTGAATTTGTTGAATGGTCAACAGGTTCATATGTTGAATTAACAAGATTTGAAGACTACTGGGGAGAAAATGCAGAAGCTGAAAACTTAATATTTAAAGCAATCCCAGAAAATACTGTCCGTGCTATTGAAGTAGAAACTGGTGGAGTAGATATCTCATATGCATTAGACCCTGTAGATGTCGAAAGACTTCAGGATGCTGAAGGTCTCTATCTAGATGAATATGATACTCTATCAACTCATTATATCGGTTTTAATGTTCAAAAAGAGCCTTTTGATGATGTCAGAGTTAGAAAAGCTATCAACCATGCTATTAATGTTGACGACATTGTAGATTATGTCTATACAGGTCTTGCAACTAAAGCAAGTAGCCCAATCTCAGACAACGTTTGGGGTGCCAACACAGACCTGGAACCTTATGAGCATAATCCAGAAAAAGCCCAAGAACTACTTGAAGAAGCTGGTTACGAAGATGGCTTCTCAACTACAATCTGGACCAACGACAATCCATTAAGAATGCAGATTGCTGAAATGGTACAGGAAGATTTACGTCAAGTTGGAGTAGATGTAGAAATTGAAGTCCTTGAATGGGGTACCTATCTTGAGGATACTGGTGCAGGAGAACATGACATGTTTATCCTTGGCTGGGTTGCTGTAACCGGTGACGCTGACTATGGTCTTTATGCTTTATTCCATGAAGACAGCTTTGGTTCTACTGGAAACAGAACATTCTGGGCAAACGATAAAGTTAATGAACTTCTCGACAAAGGTCGTACCAGTGGAGACCTGGATGAAAGACGAGAAGCTTATTTCGAAGCTCAAGAAATTATTAGAGATGAGGCTCCATGGGTTTTCTTAATCCATACCAGTGAAGTAAATGCTTTAAGAGATAACATTTCAAACTTCGAACCTCATCCTGCTGGACACCATCAGTTAAAAGATGTTGTCAAGGAAGTAGAATAAACTAATAAATATAAATTTGCTTATAATCACATGAATATTAAAACGGTAGGCGGATTATTCCGCCTATCGTTCTAATTATTTATAATTACTTAAATATTATCTTAAAGTACTTATCTATTAAGTAAATTTTTTAAAAATTTTTGCCAGAGAGGTGGCTAGTTTTATGTGGAAATATGTTGTAAAAAGATTACTAGCATTAGTTCCAGTATTAATTGGAGTATCAATATTTGTATTTTTGCTTATCCATCTTACTCCTGGTGATCCTGCTTTAATTATGTTAGGTGAACAGGCAAGTCCTGAAGAAATTGAAAATATGAGAGAACAAATGGGCTTAAATAGACCATTACCTGTTCAGTATGGATCATGGGCACTAGATGCTGTAAGACTAGATTTTGGAAGATCAGTACGATCTCGAAAACCGGTGATTAGAGAAGTATTTGATAGGTTACCAAATACAGCCATTCTTGCCTTAACTTCTGTTACACTGGCGGTGATAATCGGAATACCGGTTGGTGTACTTTCTGCGGCAAAACCAAACTCATTCTTTGATAACCTATTTACTGCTATCGCCTTTACTGCTGTAGGAATGCCTGTATTCTGGCAGGGGATAATGTTAATATTAATTTTTTCAGTTTATTTAGGCTGGTTCCCATCATCTGGTATGGGGCCCAATATAAGTTACTTTGTTTTACCGACTGTTGCTCTTGCCACAGTAACAACTGCAAGAATAGTCAGAATTACAAGGTCTTCAATGATGGATGTCTTAAAAGAAGATTATGTTAGAACTGCAAGAGCTAAAGGTGTTAACGAAAGATCTGTTATCTACAAGCATGCATTAAGAAATTCCTTAATCCCGGTTGTCACTATAATTGGCCTATCCTTTGGTAGGTTATTAGGTGGAGCAGTTTTAACTGAAACTATTTTTGCCTGGCCTGGCTTAGGTCGTTTAATTGTCGAGGCCATCAGAACTAAAGACTTTCCTGTAGTACAGGGTTCTATAATGGTTTTTGCTGTTATGTTTGCTCTAGTTAATCTTGGTACTGATATTATATATGCATTCCTGGATCCAAAAATACGTGTTAAATATGAATAGTTTATAAAGGAGAGTTAATATGGCTGATGAAAAAAATCAAAAAGCAAGAAATAGAAACCTAGGTAGGAGCAGGGCTTTAAAAAGACTTCTTTTTAATAAAAAAGCTATAGCTGGAGGCATATTACTACTTATAATTGCTTTATCAGCTATTTTCGCACCTTTTATTACTCCCCATAGTCCTATAGATCAAAATATGAGAAATAGATTAGAACCCCCAAGTAGTGAATATCTTTTAGGCACAGATAATTATGGTAGAGATATTTTTACAAGAATCCTTTATGGCGGGAGAGTCTCTTTAAGAATCGGCTTTATCTCCGTTGGAATTGCTGTTTTAGTAGGCTGTACTCTAGGAATCCTGGCAGGTTTCTATGGAGGTAAAATTGATAATGTTATTATGAGATTTATTGATGTTATGCTGGCACTTCCAGGAATCTTACTGGCTCTTGCTATCGTTGCTGCCTTAGGGGCATCTATTAACAATTTAATGATAGCAGTTGGTATATCTTATATTCCTGTTTTTGCTCGTTTAATGCGAAGTTCTGTATTATCTGTTATTGAAAAAGATTATGTCTCAGCTGCCAGGGGGATTGGTGGTAGTGATATTCAAATTATATTTAAGCATATAATACCTAACTCGATAAACCCAATTGTTGTCCAGGCAACTCTGGCAATGGCAGGTTCAATATTATCTGCTGCAGGTTTAAGTTTCCTTGGTTTAGGAGCTCAACCACCTACACCAGAATGGGGCAGTATGATTGCCAGTACCAGACAGTTTATAAGATTGTCCCATTATCCAGTTACTTTTTCAGGACTGGCAATAGTTACAACTGTTTTATCATTAAATCTATTTGGCGATGGATTGCGTGATGCTCTAGATCCAAAAACCCTTGAGCATAACTAATAAATTACTGGTATAGCTTACTTATCTAATTTTGATAGCCTGGAGGATATCAAAAAATATACTGGATTATTATTCAAGAATTAATAAATAATTTTTAATATTTTTAGCCCCAGACTTTAATAATAAGCCTGGGGCTAATCTATATTATTGGATTACTTGAATATTATTGCAACCTTTTGCTCTAGCAAGTTTCGCCAATCTGTTCATCTCTTCTAATTTAGGTTCTAAAATACCTCCAGTATTTTGAACACCATGATTACGATAAGCTATTAGTTTATATTTTATTCCCTGGTCAATCTCAGCAATAAAATCTGCTATTTCAGCAACATTTTTCTCATAATCAATTAACCCTTCTACAATTACTGTTCTTATTTCATGTAAAAGCTCTAAATCACTTAAAAGAACAATATTATTCTTAATAATCTCAAGTTTACCAGAGCCTGTTACTTCTTTAAGTTCATCATAATTAACAGCTTTAAAATCTATCATAACTCCATCGGTCAACTCTAACAACTCTTTCCGCTCTGCAAGGGATATTGTTCCATTCGTATCAATGAAATTAGTTAAACCAAACTCCTTTGTCTTCATAAATAAATCTTTTAAAAACTCCACCTGGAGTAATGGTTCTCCTCCTGAAACAGTAATTCCTGATATATAGTGAAAGTTCTGCTCTATCTTTTTAATTAATTCATCTACAGTCAGTAAATAAATTGATTCTGGAACTTTATTTCTGGCCCTATAAACCTCAATCGTTTCTGGATTATGACAATAAATACAGTTTAAATTACAGCCCTGAAAAAATATGACTGTTCTATTCCCTGGACCATCGATCGGGCTAAAATCAATCCACCTATTAATCACCGCTTTTTGCATCTTTTATCTAACTTTCCTATTTTCAACAGGTGAGTTTTTAAGTGTATCTCTTCCCAGAGCTACAGTATCTTTATGAACAGCTTCACCCTGATTTAATTTTTCTATTTCAGACCTCTTAACCAGATAACCGGTAATCCT
>JBNJEB010000001.1:0-92590 GCA_051745425.1 Bacillota bacterium | reverse complement strand
GGTTATTTTAAGAATTAGTTTTCAGACAGCTTTATTCAACAAATTTGTACCTGCAAGTTTCTATAATATGCTTGCTGGTATGTTACTTTATATTGTTATGGTTTATCTGATTCCAGCTGGAGGATATCAAGATGAAAAAGCGAATTAAGTTATTTAAGACAGCGATTATTATTATTTTTATTATTTTGTTAGGACGAGGTTTTCAATTGCAAATTATTCAGGGTGGACAATATTACAGGCTTGCTGAAAATAATAGAATATCTATTAGGCCTGTCAATGCGCCCCGGGGAAGAATCTATTCTTCCAATGGTTCTACTCTTGTTTCTAATAAACTATCTTATAATTTATATTATCAACCTAATGAACTTCCACCTGGAGTAAGCAGAGATGAAATATTTAATCGGATGGCTAACGCAACAGATTATAATAGAGAGGAGTTGGAAGAGGATTTTCAAAGAGGTAAAGAAAAAAGCAGCCCAGGAGAAGGCATACTTATAAAGAGGAATCTTAATGATCAGGAGATGGTTAGATTAGAAGAAAATAGAGATATATTACCAGGAATTCATGTTAGAGAGGCTGCATTAAGAGATTATGTTTATAGTAACACCGGGTCACATATTTTTGGATATGTTGGAGAAATTGGAATTTCAGACCTTAAAAATTTAACAGAACAGGGTTTAGATTATTCCGGTGGCGATATTCTTGGTATTACAGGCCTTGAAAGAGAATATGAAGATTATTTAAAAGGGAAAAAGGGCTTTGAATCTATTCAGGTTAATCATTTAGGTCATAAAACAAAGTTTCTTGATCAAAAAAATCCAGAACCAGGTCATGATCTATTTTTAAGTGTTGATTGGGATCTTCAGCAGTATACTGAAGAAATTTTAACTGAAAAGATGGCAGAATTAAAGGAAAAGGCAGAAGAAGATGATGAAATGGCAATGCCTCAGGGAAGTTCTGCGATTGTGATGGAAGTTGATACTGGGAGAATTTTATCAATGGTTAGTTATCCAGATTTTGATCCTAATGATTTCGCAGAAGGTTTTAGGACAACTGACTATAATCAGTTGTTACAGGATCCTTTAAAACCTTTAATAAATAGAAATATTATGACCACTGAATCTCCTGGTTCTATTTTCAAGCTGGTAACTGCAACAGCAGCTATTGAAAACCTGGATATTAAAGCTGAAACCAAATTTGTTGATAGTACAGGTAGGTTTAATATTCCTGGTTGGAGTAGGTCATTTACTAATTGGCTTGGGTATGGAGAAGGTGAAATGACCTTTACGAGAGCTATGGCCAGATCTAATAATATTGTCTTTTATGAATTAGGATATGAATTATATGAAGAATTTGGTGGCTCAAAATTAGTTGAAACTGCCAGAGAATATGGATTAGGCCAAAAAACTGGAATTGACCTTCCTGAAGAGAGAGGGGGCCTGGTTCCAGATGGACAATGGAAACGAGCAACTAGAGGTGAAGGCTGGTACCCTGGAGACTCAGTCAATATGTCAATTGGCCAGGGGGATACCCTAATAACTCCTATTCAGGCAGCTCAGATGACTGCAGCGGTAGCCAATAAGGGAGAGATCTATAAACCTAATATAGTTGATGAAATTAGAACGGATTCAGGTGATTTAATAAAAGAGTATCAACCTGAATTAGTAAGTCAACTGCCATATTCTAATAATACATTTGAAATTGTAGAAGAGGGAATGTTAGAAACTGTTATGCATGATAGAGGTACTGCTTCATCCTCATTTTCTGATTTTCCAATTGATATAGCTGGTAAGACTGGTACAGCTCAGATTGGAGGAACTGGTTCTAGTCATGCCTGGTTTGTATCTTATGGTCCTGTTCCAGACCCTGAGATTGTTGTAGTTGTATTTATTGACCAGGGGGAAACAAGTGGCAATGCTGTACCAGTAGCAGCGGATATTTTTTCTTATTACTATGATCTTTTTCCAGAAGATGAAGAGGCAGAAGACGGAGAGTAAGCAAAGGGGTATAATTAATGAAAATTATTAATACTAAAATGACAGCTAAAGGTGTTATAATTGATTTTGATTGGGATTGCGATTTTAATAGAATTAAAGAATCTCTTAAAGATCATTTTGAGGAAGCCGGTTCTTTTTATGAAGGTACAGATTTATATTTTAAGATAGGTCCTAAAGAATTAGGTTTGAATTATTTTAAAGAATTATTTGAGATTGCAGAGAATTATTTAAACTCAGAAACAGGAATATATGTTATCGGTCAAGAAGTTAATAAAAAGAGACCTGATCTTTCTAAAGATAAAAAGCCAAAAAGACAGCCTATTATTGAAGAAGAAGTATCTTTTAAGGGAGATACTGTTCTAATTAAAGGAACAATAAGATCTGGTCAGGCTGTAGAACATCCTCATAATCTTGTTATTCTTGGAGATGTTAACCCTGGGGCTGAGGTCAAAGCAGGAGGAGATATTATAGTTTTTGGTAGATTAATGGGTTTAGTTCATGCAGGGGCTGGAGGAAAAAGGGAAGCCCAGGTAGCCGCTTTAAAAATGGCACCTACGCAAATTAGAATCGCTAATAAAATATCACGACCTCCAGAAGAGAGTAATGATCAAATATTTAGTCCTGAAAAAGCATTTATAAAAGATGATAGGATTTTTGTGGAGAAGATTGATTTTTAGATAAGCAGGAGGGATTATATTGCAAGGAAAAGCTATTGTAATAACATCAGGAAAAGGTGGAGTTGGCAAAACAACTACAACTGCAAATTTAGGAACAGCCCTGGCTATGCTTGATAAGAAGGTCTGTTTAATAGATGCAGATATAGGATTGAGAAACCTTGATGTAGTTTTAGGACTTGAAAATAGGATAGTTTATGATCTAATTGATGTTGTTGAGGGTAACTGTCGTTTAGAACAGGCAATGATTAAAGATAAAAGGAATCAAAATTTATTCTTGCTTCCGGCTGCACAAACTAGAGATAAAGATGCAGTTAGTGAAGAACAGATGAAGAGTTTAATAAATGACCTTAAAGAGGATATGGATTATATTCTTGTTGATTCACCAGCTGGTATTGAACAGGGTTTTAGAAATGCTATTGCAGGTGCAGATTTAGGGATTATTGTTGCAACACCAGAAGTTTCATCAGTAAGAGATGCCGACCGGATTATTGGCTTGTTAGAAGCTGAAGGCTTAAATGACCCACAATTATTAATCAATCGAATACGAAGAGATATGGTTGGCCGTGGCGATATGATGAATATTGATGATATTGTTGAAATTTTAGCTGTTGAAATATTAGGTGTTATTCCTGAAGATGAAAATATAGTTATATCAACAAATAAAGGTGAACCGATAGTATTAAAAGACAAAACCTATTCTGGAAAGGCATTTAATAATATTGCAAAAAGGCTTGAAGGGCAAGACATTCCAATAATGACAATTGAGAAAGAAACACTTTTTAGTAAAGTCAAAAGAATTGTCGGTCTATCATAGGGGGCGATTAATATTAGTAGTATATTTGAGAAGATCAAGGAATTGTTTATAACAGAAAATAAAACTGAGTCTAAAAAAGAGAGAAGTAAGAATATTGCCAAGGAAAGGCTCCAGTTTATACTGGTTCAGGATAGAATTAAGCTTTCACCACAACAAATGGAAGAGATGAAATCAGAACTTCTTGATGTTATTAAAAAGTATATTGATGTTGATGATAATGAAATTGAAATGGATATTTCTAGAGAAGAAGAAATGATGGCTATGATTGCTAATTTTCCACTGAAGAAAAGAGATTAAGGAGACTTACTTATGCACTGGAATAAAAAATTATTAAAACATATAAATGTCTATATTCCTATTCTGGTGCTTTCTTTAATAATAATTGGTTTATTTATTATAAGCAGTGCTACAGGCGTGGCTGATGGTAATCATCAGGCCTTTCTTAGAACTCAGGTAGCGGCAGCAGTTTTGGGAATTATTTTAATAATTCTTATGCTATTTTTCGACTATAGAATTTTAAAAGATTATGATGTTATTATTTATATTTTGACAATAATAATGCTTGGCTTTATATTTGTTTTAGGAATAACAGTTTCAGGGGGCAGGCGTTGGCTCTCTATTGGGCCTGTTAATTTTCAGCCCTCTGAAGTTTCCAAAATATTTATGATAATATTTCTTGCTGCTTATCTAGATAGAAATAAAAATAAATTAAATAAGCTAAAAGATTTTTTTAAGAGTCTATTATTTATTTTGCCACCTTTTATATTAATCATTTTACAGAATGATTTAGGG
This sequence comes from Bacillota bacterium, assembly GCA_051745425.1. Lineage (GTDB taxonomy): Bacteria > Bacillota > Halanaerobiia > Halanaerobiales > Halarsenatibacteraceae > Halonatronomonas. The sequence continues at coordinate 88,310 of JBNJEB010000001.1, read as the reverse complement.
ACATCCCTTGTTTTACTCTTTATTTTTGTAGTTATGTATTATGGTGCAGGAGGCAAATTAAAACATTTGTTAATGATATTTGGTGGAGGATTTTTAATTGTAGTCCTGATAATTACCAGTCATGTCATTTTTGAAACCCCACTGCCTTTTTTACAGCAATATCAGTTAAATAGATTAATAGCTTTTGTTAACCCTGATATAGATCCCTATGGGATTGGATATAATATTATTCAGTCTAAAATAGCTGTTGGATCAGGTATGATTACTGGGCGAGGCTTTCTTGCTGGCACTCAGACTCAATTGAATTTTCTTCCAGAGAAACATACCGATTTTATATTTGCTGTTTTAGCTGAAGAATTTGGCTTTATAGGTGTAGCAGTGGTTTTGATAATTTATTTATTGCTTTTATTGCAAATTTTAAAAGTAGCTGCCAGAGCAAAGGATGGCTTTGGTCAACTTATAGCTATAGGCGTTTTGGGGCTCTTTTTATTCCATATCCTTGAAAATGTTGGTATGGTGCTGGGAATAATGCCTATAACCGGAATTCCGCTGCCGTTTCTTAGTTATGGTGGTAGTTCTATGGTTATTTCCTTAATTGCTATTGGTCTTGTTATTAATATAAATATGAGAAGGAAAAAGATTATATTTTAGAGTTTTAAGGTGGTGGTATTTTGGCTGAGGTTTTTAGTCAAATTGATGATTTGTTAATAAATGTGGATAGCCCTGAAAGATACATTGGTCAGGAATGGAATCAGATAGTTAAAGATTGGAATAGTGTAGATTACAGAATATGTTTGGGTTTTCCCGATACCTATGAAATTGGGATGTCTCATTTAGGTTTAAAGATAATCTATCATATGTTAAATGAAGAAAACAATTTATTATGTGAAAGAGTTTTTGCTCCCTGGACCGATATGGAAGAACTATTAAAGGAAAAAGATATCGGTCTATTTTCTTTGGAAAACAAAAGAGAACTTAAAGATTTTGACTTATTAGGATTTACTCTTCAATATGAGATGAGTTATACAACTATATTAAATATGTTAAAATTAGGTAAAATTCCTGTGTATAGTTCAAAAAGATCTCAAAACGATCCATTTGTTATGGCTGGTGGTTCAACTGTTTTTAATCCAGAACCCCTTGCGCCCTTTATTGACTTTTTTTATATTGGTGAAGCAGAGGAGAATTTACTTGAAGTAATTAGCGCCTTAAAATCCTGGGAAGAGGATGACCTGGAAAGAAATATCATTTTGAAAAAACTTTCTGATTTGCCAGGAGTTTATGTGCCATCATTATATAAACCTGGATATAATGGTCAGGAATACACTGGATTAAAGCCATTAAATAATGATATTAAAACAAAAGTAAAAAGACAGCAGGTTAAAGACTTAAATGAAGCTTATTGCCCAACAGATTATATAGTTCCTTATATGGAAATAGTTCACAATAGGGCTGTTATAGAAGTATCTAGAGGTTGTCAGAGGGGTTGCAGGTTCTGTGCTGCCGGTATGACATATCGCCCTACAAGAGAAAGGTCTGTGGAGAAAATCATTGAACTTGCAGACAATACTCTGGCCAGTACTGGCTATGATGAAATTGCCCTTGCATCTTTAAGTACAATTGATCATACTAAGATAAAGGAGATTTTAGATCAGTTGACTGAGAGGTATGATTCAAGTAATATTAGTATATCATTACCTTCATTAAGAGTTGATGAATTTTCAGTAGAAATGGCCAGAAATGTTCAAAAGATTAGAAGAAGTGGCTTAACCTTTGCTCCAGAGGCTGGAACTGATAGATTAAGAAAAAGAATCAACAAAGGTATAAAAGAAGAAGATTTATATAAGTCAGTTCAGGCAGCTTTTTCCTATGGCTGGCATAGAATTAAGCTATATTTTATGTTAGGTTTGCCTGGAGAAACTGAAGAAGATCTTATAGGAATAGCTGACATGGCTAAAAAAGTTTTGGAAATTGGTCAGGAGATTAGAAAGAACACTGATCAAAAAATGAAAAAGATTGAGGTTCAGGTTAATGTAACTACTTTTATTCCGAAACCATTCACACCATTTCAGTGGGTTAAAATGACATCTCTTTCTGAAATCAGAAAGAAAATCAGTTTTCTTCAGAAACATTTGAGAAAGAAAGGTATAAATTTTGATTGGAATGATCCAGAAGTTAGCAGGCTGGAGGGATTAATTGCCAGGGGTGATAGGAGAATTTCAGATGTGATTTATCATGTCTGGCAGCAGGGGAGTCGTCTGGAGGGTTGGAATGAAAATATTTATCCTGAAAGATGGTTTCAAGCTTTAGAAAAATTTAATATTGAAATTGAAAGTATTCTTGGCGAGAAAAACCCAGAGAAACCTCTGCCCTGGGAGCACCTGATACCAGGAGTAAATAAAGAATTTTTAAGAAATGAATATAAAAAGTCATTTACTATGGAGGAAACTCCTGATTGTCGCTGGAGTTATTGTAGTGACTGCGGTGTCTGCTCTGAACCTTATTCAGGTTTATGTCTGGAAGATAGTCAGGTGATCGACAGTGTTGATTAGAGCAAAATATGCTAGATATCATAATTTAAGATATATATCTCATCTAGAGATAATGGATACTTTTAGAAAAGGTATCAGGCGAGCTGGCCTACCAGGTTCTTACAGTCAGGGATTTAATCCGACTTTAAATTTATCTCTTTCTCAGCCCTTACCAGTTGGAATGGCTGGTGGAGGTGAGTTCCTGGATATAGAAATAACTAAATCTATTACTGGAGAAAGTTTTAAAGCTAGATTAAATGCATTTCTGCCTGAAGGTTTAAAGATATTAGAGGCTAGATATATACCTGATCAGACTGGTTTAAAATCTTTACAGGCACTTTTAAATAGAGCAGAGTATCATATTACAGCTAAAGGTAAATTAAAAGAGAATAGTAATGAATTAGTTAAAGCATTAATGAAAAAAGATGAAATTATTGTTGTTAGAAAAAGGAGAAACAAATCAAATAGAGAATATGATATCAGACCGCTAATTTTTGATGCGAAAGTTTTAGCAGATGATAAAATTTCATTTTTGGTAAGTACAGGCAGTACAGGGAATGTTCGTCCTGAGGAAATTATTAAAGCTTTACAGAAATTAGAATCAGAAATACCTGATCATTCTGTAATAGATTTTTATCGGTCAGGACTTTTTGTGGAAATAGGGGATAAAATAGTTTCCCCGCTCAGAGATCAGGTTTTGGAGGAGAGATAAGATGTGAGTAAGAAGATTTTAATAAATTCAGGTATTCGTGAAAAGAGAGCAGCAATTTTAGTTAATGACAAGTTAGACAATCTGTTTTTTGAAAGAGATACCTATGAACGTAATGAAGGAAGTATATATCGGGGTAAAGTTAAGGATGTACTTCCAGGCATGCAGGCTGCCTTTATAGATATAGGCAGTGATCGGAATGGATTTCTTCATATAAATGATGCTTATCCGTTATTTAATGATAAACAGAGAAAAAGGTTTTCTAAAAGAAGATTGAAAATTAATCATGTATTAAATCCTGGTCAGGAAATTATGGTTCAGGTAACTAAAGAACCTATTGGTGAGAAGGGACCTAAGTTAACCTGCCGAGTTAGTCTTCCAGGCAGATATTATGTTTTTCTCCCGAATGAGAATAGAATAAATATATCCAGGAGAATTAGAGATCATGGGGAACGAGGCAGACTGAAAAATATAACTAAAAATTTAATAAATGGCAATACAGGTGTTATTATTAGGACTAATGCTGCCAATAAAGATAAAAAACTTTTGAAGATGGATTATAACTTTTTAAATTCATTATGGCAAAGGATTCTATCTCGTTATAAAAGATCCAGGGCTCCAAAGCTTCTTCATAGCGATATTAATTTAATCCACCAAATAGTTAGAGACCATTTGGGTTCTGATATCGATAGAGTTGTAATTGATGATAGAGAAGATTATAAAAATCTTTCTGAATTTGCAGAAAGACTTGATCCAGATATTAATTCCAGGATATTTTTATATCAAAGAGAAAGGCCTATCTTTGAAACCTATGGAATAGAACAGGAATTAGATAAATTAATGCGTCGTAAAGTTTGGCTTAAATCAGGTGGGCATGTTGTCTTTGATTCAACAGAGGCTTTAGTTGCGGTTGATGTTAATACAGGTAAATTTGTTGGTAAAAAGAATTTACAGGATACAGTTTTTAAAACAAATTTAGAAGCGGCCAAAGAGATTGCCAGACAATTAAGATTGAGAGATATTGGCGGAATAATTATTATAGATTTTATTGATATGGATATTGAATCTAACAGAAAGAAAGTCCTTGAAGTTCTTGAACAGGAACTGGCAAGAGATAGGACCAGGACATCTATATTAGGCTTAACAAAGCTTGGGCTGGTTGAGATGACTCGGAAAAAGGTTAGAGAAAGATTGAGTGAGTTAGTTCAAAAAGAATGTCCATATTGTGAAGGTACAGGTAGGATAGTTGCTGAAACTACAATGGCTTTTAAAGTTATAAGAGAACTTAATTCATTGTCTTCAAAGGAAAATTTTGAGGCAATATTATGTGAGGTTCATCCAGATGTAGCTGCTGTTTTAATTGGTAATGGCGGCGAGAAGTTAAATCAATTAGAAAAAGATTTGAATAAAGATATTTATATTCGAGGTAATAACGAATTACATCGTGAAGATTTTGAGGTTATCAAAAAGGGGAGTAAAGAAGAATTAAAGAATCTTGCTTTGCCTGTTAAATCTGGCCAAAAATATAGATTAAAAATTGAAGACCAGCATTCTGAAAATAGTTCTTCTGGGATTAGTAGATATAAAGGTTATATAATTATTGTTGAGAATGCAGGGGATCAAGTAGGCCAGGAATGTCGGGTTAAAATTGACTCAGTTCATAGAACTTATGCTAAAGCAAAACTATTATCAAATTCTTGACTTTAATAGGTTTATATGATAGTATTTTATCCTGTAGGGACTAAAATTAGTGCCTACCTGACCAAAACCGCACAGGAAAGGGCTAGCATAAATGACAGCAATGTCTCCCTGAACTGGCGAGTCTGAGGTAAAGGAGGTGGATTTTATGTATGCAATTATAAAAACTGGTGGAAAGCAATATCGTGTTAATGAAGGTGATATTTTAAAAATTGAAAAATTAACAGTTCCTGAAGGAGAAAATATTAATTTTGATCAGGTACTTGCTATTTCTGGCGATGAAGGTTTAAATGTTGGGCAACCTTTCTTAGAAGATGCCAGGGTTGAAGCAACTGTTTTAGAGCATGGTAAAAATAAAAAAGTTACTGTATTTAAATATAAGCCTAAAAGTCGTCAACGTACCAAGACTGGACATAGACAACCTTTCACCAGAATTAGAATTGATTCAATAGATGGATAATAATTAAAACAAATATAAATAGATTTTATATTCAGATACAGGGGGTGAGGATTAATGGCAACGAAAAAAGGTGTTGGTAGTTCGAAGAATGGTCGCGATAGTGAATCGAAACGACTTGGAGTAAAAGAATTCGGTGGAGAATTTGTTACTGCCGGCAGTATCCTGGTCCGACAGCGTGGAACTAAGTTTCATCCAGGCTTTAATGTTGGCCGGGGCAATGATGATACCCTCTTTGCCAAAGTAGACGGATACGTAAATTTTGAAAGACCTAGTAAGAAGAAACGCAAGATTAGCGTTTATACTCCAGAACAGTATGAAGTCATGGCTCAATAAATACTGTTTTGAATATTCTTTAAACTCCCTCAGTACATGGTGCTGGGGGATTTTTATATCGAGCCTACAGGAGTGATTCTATGTTTATAGATAAAATTGAAATTAAAGTAAAGGCAGGCCGCGGAGGTAATGGAGCAGTTAGTTTTCGTCGTGAAAAGTATGAACCTCAGGGAGGACCGAATGGCGGCGATGGCGGTGATGGTGGCGATGTTATCCTAAAAGTCGATAAAGGTCTAAATACTTTAAGTCATTTAAGATATAATAATATTTATAAAGCCAGGGATGGCAAAAGAGGCCAGGAAAAAGGAAAGACTGGTAAAGAAGGAAAAGATCTAATTTTAAATGTTCCTCCAGGAACAATTATTTATGACTCCACTGGTAAGGAACTAGTTGATTTAACTGAACCAGAATCAGAATTTGTTGTTGCTAGGGGTGGCCAGGGGGGCAGGGGAAATGCCAGGTTTAAAAGTTCAACCCGCCAGGCTCCTAAATTTGCTGAAGAAGGTCAGTTAGGAGAAGAAAAAGAACTGACACTTGAATTAAAAATCCTCGCAGATGTGGGCCTTGTTGGTTTTCCTAATGTTGGTAAATCAACAATAATATCAAAGATATCAGCAGCCAGGCCTAAAATTGCCGGCTATCATTTTACTACAATTACTCCTAATTTAGGAGTTGTAGAATATGACCAATATTCTTCTTATGTAGTAGCTGATGTTCCTGGATTAATTGAAGGAGCTCATAAAGGACAGGGTTTAGGTGATGAGTTTTTACGTCATCTAGAAAGAACAAAAATTTTGGCACATGTAATTGATGCTTCTGGTATTGAAGGTCGAGATCCAAAAGAAGATTTTAAAAAGATAAGTAATGAGTTAAGAAGTTTTAGTAAAAAATTATCAAGATTACCTCAGATAGTTGTCCTAAATAAAATTGATCTTTTTAATGACCGTCAAGAAATTGCTGAATTAATGAAATATTTTCAGGATGGAGGCTATGAAGTCTATCCTATTTCAGCGGTTACTGGAGAAGGTATAAAAGTATTAAAGAAAGATCTAGGAAGATTAATTTCTGAATATGAGGTACCTGAAGAAATTAAAGAATCCAAAGAAGATGAGATGGTAGTTATCACCCCGGATTTCCAGGAGGAAGGGCCAGAATTAACTGTAGAAAAAATAGGTGATAAATATTATGAAGTTAGTGGTGAACTGGTAAAAAGGCTTATTAGCAGGACAGATATGAGTAATGATGCTGCTGTAAGAAGAATGATTCATATTCTTAGAAAAGAAGGTTTATATGATCTCTTAGCTGACAAAAATATCCCTTCTGGCTCAACAGTAAGAGTAGGAGGATTAGAATTTGATTATATTCTATAGAAATAGGAGGTGTTATTAATGAAATTAACTGGCAAAGATAGAAGTTATTTAAGAGCAGAAGGCCATGGGATGGACCCCTTATTACAGATAGGAAAAGATGGTCTTTCAGAATCAACTATTGATAAAACAGAAGAATTATTAACAGACCATGAATTGATTAAATTGAGAGTTTTAGATAATAATCAATTATCAGCTAAAGAATCTGCTAATAAATTGGCTGAATTAACAGAATCAAGTGTAGTTCAGGTAATAGGTAATGTAGCTCTACTTTATCGAGAAAACCCTGAAATATCTGGATATAATATACCTCAATAAGGAGGAATTTTCGGAGTTTACTTGAATAATTAAGGTAGCATGTAAAAAGGAGGCTTATTATGAGTCAAATAAAAATAATAACAGATAGTTGTTCAGATCTCCCGGATCATATAATTAAAAAGTATGATATAAAAGTGCTGCCTACTCCGGTACATATTGGAGATGAAAGTTTTCTTGACGGAAAAACTTTAACAACTAATGAATTTTATAAAAAATTAGAAGAAGGGGCTATGCCTTCTACATCACAGATTTCTCCAGGTAAATATGAAAAGATCTTTAAAGAAGAGTTAGATAAAGGGAATCAGGTTCTAACCCTCTGTTTTTCTGGTGAATTAAGTGGGATTTTTCAATCAGCTGCCCTGGCAAAAAAAAATATTGGAAGTGACGATATCAGAGTTATTGATACCCGAGGTGCTTCTATAGGTTTTGGAATGACAGTTTTAAGAGTTGCAAAAGCCTTAAAAGAAGGTAAATCATTTTCTGAATTAATTGAATTAGCTATTGAGAGTTCAGCTCATATGGAGCATATTTTTGCAGTTGGCTCTATTGAAATGCTTAAAAGAGGGGGCCGAATTTCTGGCGGCAAGGCTCTAATAGCCAATGTATTAAATATTAAGCCAATATTACATTTTGAAGATGGAGAAATTATACCTTATTCAAAGGTTAGGGGTAAAAAGAAGATGCTTCAATTTTTAATTGATGAGATGGAAAAGTCAGGGTTAGCATTAGAAACTGAGATGGTTGGAATAAATCATTCTGCAAGCCCTGAATTAGCTGATAAAATTCAAAAAAAGATTAAAAATAAATTTGGCACTGAAGAATTTCTTGTTGGTGAGATAGGTGCTGCAATTGGATCTCATGCTGGTCCAGGAACAGTTTCAGTTTTTTTTAGAGGCAAAGAGAAAGTTGCTGAACCAGAAGTAGTTTAAAAACTAATTCTGGTAAGCATTCTTACTCTTAATTTCTTTCTTGGTTTCAGAAATTACTTTTGTCTCCCAGACTCTTGTATGATAGATAGCTAAACCGACCAGAGAAATTATAAAATTACTTAAAATCATTGAATACCAGACACCGGTAGGTCCAAAGCTTGTAAATTCTTTAAAGAATAAAATTAGAGGAATTCTTAGAGCCCATAATCGGCCTACCATCATTATCATCGAATAGATAGTATGGCCTGAGCCTTGATAGGTGCCAATGAAAACCTGGAAAAAGCCCATTAGTGGAAGTGTTAGAATTATCAATTGCAGGTAATCAACTGTTTGATTAAAAACAGTAATATCTTCAGTAAAGAAGCCGGTTAGATTTGGGATGAATTGATAAAACATCAATCCTGCTCCTCCCATAATAACAGTCGATAAAAATGCACTTCTTTTAATAGCTGACCTGGCACGTAAGATTTTATCTGCACCTAAATTTTGTCCAACAATTGTAGCTAATGCCGTACCAATACCCATTGCTGGCATTAAGACAAATGATGAAATCCTATTTCCGATTCCAAAAGCTGCTATAGTTTCATTCCCATAGTCAATTATAAACATATTCAAAAACATAAAGCCAAAAGCAGCCATTGATTGTCCTATACAATTAGGAAGTCCTACTTTAAATAAATCAATAATTCTTTCGCCTGGTATTAAATCTTTATAAGTAAGTACTAACTTATCATCCTGTTCAGAAAATAAAGTTTTCAGTCCATATGCGGCAAAGATGCCTCTAGAAAAAACTGTTGCAATAGCAGCACCAGCTATGCCAAAATTAAAGACAAAAATAAGTAATGGATCTAAAATAATATTTAAAACTAATGATGAGAGTTTTAATTTCATCGGAGTCATTGTGTCGCCTTGACCCTGCAGGATTGCTGCATAGGCCAGAAATAAAAAGAGACTGGGCATTCCCAATAACATTATTCTTAAAAATGCAACCCCATTAGTAAGTACTTCTCCTTCTGCTCCCATAAGACTGACAATCTTATAACTACCAAGGGCAGCAGGTAAACCTAAACCCAGTGAAAGAATAATAGATATTGAGATGAGTTCTCCAGCAGTTCTTTTGGCGTCTTCTTTTTTACCATTGCCTATATACTGAGCTATTAAAGAAGTTCCGGCAATGTTCATGCCCATGCCTATGGCCAGAAAGAAAAAAACGACTGGCCAGACTAAAGTCATGGCTGCCATTGGAATTGAACCGAGCTGACTTACAAAATAAGTATCTGTAATATTATAGGTAGACTGGACAACATTATTCATCATTATTGGGCCAGCCAGAATTAAAATTGCTTTTGTAATATTTCCATTTAAAATTAATTTTTGATTTTTATTAAGTTGGGTCAAATTTATCCTCCTCGTGAGATTCTAATTAAAATCTTTTATAATTATATATCTTTTAATAAGTAAATGCAAGTAAATAGTTAATATATTTAAACTTTCTGAGGTGAATGAAATGCTGATTGTTGAATTAAAGTCTATAGAAAAATCATTTGGGATAGAGGAGGTTATTTCAGATTTTGATCTTTCTCTTCAAAAAGGAGAGAGAATTGGTTTAATCGGGCGAAATGGTACTGGTAAAACTACTATTTTTAAAATTTTAGCTGGTTTCGAAGAACCAGATGCAGGGGAAATAATTATTAATAATAATATAGAGATAGGATTATTAAGTCAGCAGCCAGATTTAAATCAAAAAAATACAATTTTTGAAGAATGTCTTGAAGTCTTTGCCAAAGAAATTAGGCTGCAGCAGAAATTAAGTGATTTAGAAGAAAAAATAGCTAATTCAGATTCAAAAATGAAAACAGATCGGCTTTTAAAAGAATATAGTAAGATTCAAGAAAAGTTTAATCGTTCAGCTGGTTATAGTTATGAAAGCAAAATTAAACAGGTGGCAATTGGGCTTGGTTTTGAACATGAAGAGTTAAATAAAACGATAAAAATGTTAAGTGGTGGCGAAAAGACTAGAGTTGGTCTGGTTAAGTTACTTCTTGAAGAACCTGATTTACTCTTACTTGATGAACCTACAAACCATCTTGATATTGAATCAGTTGAATGGCTTGAAGAATATTTGAATAATTATCCTGGTTCAGTTATTATAATTTCTCATGACCGATATTTTTTAGATAGGACTATTAGCAGGATAGTGGAGATTGAATTTGGAGAAAATGAAGATTATCCAGGGAATTATTCATTTTATTTAGAAGAAAAAGAACGGAGATATGAAATCCGTCTTAAAAAATATCAGGAACAGCAAAAGAAGATTAAAAAGATTAAAGAACAGATTGAACAATATCGAGTTTTTGGCAATGCCGGGGCTGGCGATAATGCAAAATTTCATCGCCAGGCAAAAAGCCTTGAAAAAAAACTGGAAAAGATGGAGCGGATTCCAAAACCTCGTAAAAAAGAAAATATATCACTTAATTTACAGCCAGCTACAAGAAGCGGGGATGAAGTTTTAAAGATTAGAGATCTTGAATTTAGTTTTCCAGGAGAAAAACTACTGGATGATGTTGATTTAGAACTTTTTAGAGGAGAAAAAACAGCTTTAATTGGTCCAAATGGGTCTGGTAAAACTACATTATTAAAAATGATTTTATCAGATTTAGAACCTGATTCCGGGGAAATAAAAATTGGTCATGGTGTAGAGATCGGTTATTATGCTCAGCAGAAACCAGTATTTAATCCTGAAGATACAATGCTACATGCCCTGCAAATGAAGACAGGTCTAAAAACCGGTGAAGCAAGAGACTTACTGGCAAAGTTTTTATTTAAAGGTGAAGATGTCTATAAAAAAGTAAGCGCATTAAGTGGTGGAGAAATCTCCAGGCTAAGACTCCTTCAATTGATGTATAGCAAGGCAAATTTTTTAATATTAGATGAGCCAACCAATCATCTTGATCTTGATTCCAGGGAGATACTAGAGGCCTCTTTAAATGATTATCAGGGAACAGTTCTGGTAGTATCCCATGATCGTTATTTTTTAAATAAAGTTGTTGGGAAAATTTATGAAATTAAAAACAACGATATGATTAAGTTTCTCGGTGATTATGATTATTATCTCAGAAAAAGAGATGATCTATATTCCAATCAAGATATAAAAACAAAAGAAGTTGAAGACGAGAAAGTTGGTAGAGATGAAAAATTTTATTATGAACAGAAGGCCAGGCAGCGTGCCCAAAGAAAAAGAGAGAGAAAAATTAGTGAGCTTGAAAACAGGATTGAGGAGCTAGAAAATAAAAAAGAAGAAATTGAATCTCAAATGATTACAGCCAGCTATAACAGTGAGTTAGAAAAACTTAATCAACTTGAAGAGGAAAAAAAAGAGCTAGACAGCAAGCTCAATCAATTATATTCTCAATGGGAAGAGGTTATCTAAGCACTAGTACCACCTTGACATAGAGAAGCTTATCTGTTAATATTATTAAGGAATTACAAGCAAATAAGCCCCCGTAGCTCAGTGGATAGAGCACTGGCCTCCGGAGCCAGGGGCGTAGGTTCGATTCCTACTGGGGGTACCATTTTTAATAATATTTGATTTTTAGACGCAGTCTTAATAAGGACTGGGTCTTTTTTGTTTTTATATCCCTCCTACATCAACACTACATCAACACTACAATAATTCATGTTTGTTCAATATAGCATAAATAAATATCATCTCAATAAAGGATAAAGTCATTTTAATCTTTAATTATATTAGTATGACAAAAACAATACTATACAGGGAGTGATATTGATGAAATCAATTAGAAAGTATTTACATTTTAATACTGATGAGAGGATGGAATTAATTAATATTACCGGAAAGGTCAGGTCTATTTTAAAAGAGAGTGGTGTTCAAGAAGGATTATGTCTGGTTAATGCCATGCATATTACAGCCAGTGTCTTTATAAATGATGATGAAAGTGGTCTTCATCAAGATTATATTGAATGGCTTGAAGAACTTGCTCCTCATGAACCGGTCTCTCAATATGCTCATAATGGCTTTGAAGATAATGCTGATGCCCATTTAAAGAGGCAGATAATGGGTCGAGAGGTAGTGGTAGCTATTACAGATGGGAAGCTTGATTTCGGCCCCTGGGAGCAGATTTTCTATGGAGAATTTGATGGCCAGCGAGAAAAAAGAGTGCTTGTTAAGATTATAGGTGAGTAATTATGATCCTTTCAGGCAGAGAAATTAAACGTAAACTCGGTAATGATATTATAATTGAGCCTTTTTCATCAGAACAGGTTAACCCTAATAGTTATAATCTTAAACTTCATAATCAATTACTTGTCTATCAAGAGGAGATGCTTGATTTAAAGGAAGAGAATACAACAGAGGAATTAATTATTCCACCAGAAGGTTTAATACTTGAGCCAGGTAAACTTTATTTAGGCAGAACAGTTGAATATACAAGTACAGATAAATATGTACCTATGCTGGAGGGTCGGTCTTCTATTGGTCGTTTAGGTCTTTTTGTTCATATAACAGCTGGTTTTGGGGATGTTGGTTTTAGCGGGTACTGGACCCTGGAGATCTTTTGTATTCAACCGGTAAAAATTTATCCAGAAATAGAGATCTGCCAGATTTACTATCATACTATTAAAGGAGATTATGATAAATATACAAGTGGCAAATATCAAAACAATCAGGGCATTCAAAAGAGTTTGCTTTATAGAGATTTTAGATAATTGTATATTATAAAGAGATTATACCTAAAAATACTGAGGAGAGGAATATTATAATGAGAGAAGAATTTTCAGAATTTTATTATCCAACTGAATCTGAAATAGAAAAATTGTGGCAGGACGGAATTATTATTTTCGATACAAATATATTATTAAATTTATATGCTTTAAGTGAAGAGACAGGCAATAAAATACTTGATATTTTTGAAAATTTAAGTGATAGAATCTGGATTCCATATAATGTTTTCTATGAATATCATCAAAACAGATTGAATGTAATAATGTCAGTTTATAACGAGACAGAGAATTTAAAAGCTGATCTTTTAAAAGGTTTTACAAACTATATCCAATCAAAGCTAGTCGATAATAGAGAGCAGGTTAATCCTGTCTTTAATTGGAATGAAATTGAAGATATAATTTTGAATATGAAATCAGAATTTAAAGATTATATTGAAACAGAGTCTGATAAACTTCCAGATAGATTTAAAAAAGATGATATTCGTTTAAGATATTCAAAGATATTTAAAGATCGAATTGGTAAGAAGATGTTGAAAGAAGAACTAGAAGAGATTTATCAGGAAGGAGAGGTTAGATATGAAAAGGGACTTTCTCCTGGCTATAAAGATAGAAATAAGAAGAGCAGTCTAGATTATAATTTTGATGATAATAGGAAATATGGCGATCTGATTATCTGGAAACAGATACTTAAAAAGGCTGAAACAACTGAAAAACCAATTATTTTTATAACTGATGAGACAAATGGAGACTGGTGGCAGCAGGCCGGGGATCTTAATTTTGGTCCTACTTATTTTATGAAAAAAGAGATGGAAGAACGGAAAACTTTATTTCATATGTATAGTTCCCTGGATTTCTTTAGAGGGTTAGAAAATTATTTGAATATAAAAATCGAAGAAGATAAACTGGAAGAGATAAAGGATAATGCAGTTTCTGAACTTGATTTAGATGAATTAAGAGTGGAACTGGATATTAAGGCTGAAAAATATACTGAAGACGAATTAGAATTATATAAGTCAAAGATTTCTAATCGACTTAAAAAACTGCAAAGAAAAAAGAATTACAGGCTTAATTCCATTTCATCCATGCAGGCTGAAATAGATGAATTAGAAAGCACTTTAAATATTATAGAGGGTTTTTTCAATAATAAATAAAGAGGTATTTATATATCAACCGACCAGGATGATAATACTAGTTCTGACAGTTAATATATTTCAGACAATTTATATTTTTAGTTGATAAGCCTGTTTAAGTTTAATCGTCTAAAATATATAAATTAAATCTTAATTTTATTGCTGAGACTGCAATAGATGCACCATCCTGGTTAAGATTATTAAAAAGATCTATAATTTTTATATTAAATATATTTTTTTTGGTATAAAGATAAAAAGCTAACTGGATTAAAGCCTGATCCTGTCGGGATAAGAGTTCTTTAAAAATATGAGGCCTTATTTTAATATCTTTAAGATTCAAGAATAATTCAGGGTTCTTTCTGAATTTTTTTGAGCTGGCTAGAATATAAAAAAGGGAAAGAGTTTCTCGGGATTTTGCAGATGTTTCAGTTTCATTAATTAAAAGATTGTAGTATTTTTGGTGCTCTTTATTTGCAAAATAAATTGTCCCTTTATCTGATTTATGGTTGGAGAATTTATTAGAACTGTCAAGTTGATCTGTTATACCGACCATATTATTGGTTTTTGCTTTCATTTTTTCCTCCTTATTATTTGAAGGCCTTTTATTCGAACATCTGTACAAATATTTTATCATAAATAGGTCTGGCCAGCAAGTTATTATATAAAAATCTGTTTAAAAAGAAGAGACCTCTGATAATTTATTATCAGAGGTCTTTTTAAATAGTATAATTGCTATAATAAAAATTAATTAAAATGATAAGTCATGATATCGACTTTTTTGTTCATGTAGGTTGTTTTTTCTATTATTTCCCAGCCCAATTTGAGGTAAAGGCCAGTGGCATGTCTGGTAAATAGATAATATTTATCCAGGCCAATATTTTTTACTTCCTGATTTACTCTGGAAATTAACTTAGTTGCCACTCCCTGTTCTCTTTCTTCAGGTAAAACATAGACATCTGCAAGCCAGGGGCTTAATTCTGGTCTGGTTTTCATGTCATCTTCAATTAATGAGGCAGTTCCAACAGGCTTATCATTGATTAATGCGATAAAACAGGTAGGGATTTCTTTTTTGTTTAGCCTATTTTTTAAGTCCTGATACCATTTAAATGGACTTGAATCTTCATAATAAACCCCCCACTGGTTATATAGCCAGATACTAACCTCAGGTAAATGTTCTTTTGTTTCCACTAGATATTTTATTTCCATTAATATCACAACCTTTATATTATATTCTACTAATACAATTCTTGATTAATTACCAATATACCTGCATGAAATATAAAATTTTAATTATTAGAAAAACAGGTAGAAGGTCCAGTAATAATTTATTAGCTTCATATAATACATTTACTCTGGTATAATTAGATTATGAGTTACTTAGCTCCCTTCATATATGAGATTTACTTATTAATTTGGACTTATTATTTTTAATCTTCAAATAGAAGGAGGGAGTACTTTGGAGGATCAATCTGTTACAGAAATATATCAGGAAATCCAGAAAACTCATCAAGAAGATCCAGAATGTCTGAACTTGATTTATAGTTATCAGGTTAATCCAGATTATAGGGATTTCCCTAAGGAATTTAATGAAGACTTAACTGCTAGCAAAGAAATCAACCTAATATGTGATCAAAGAAGACTGAAAATGGAGCTAAAGAATGAAATCCAACGACAGTTTAGATATAGTGGTCTGGTTTCATTAATCATCTTTAATTTTGACCTGGCAAAGATAAAAAAAGGGCAGTCAAATTATAACTACTGGGATTCATTAATTTGGAGATTATCTGAAATAATCTCCCGAAGAATTCGTAAAGCAGATATTCTGGCAAGATGGAGTAGAGATGTTTTACTGCTTGTAAGTCCAAATACCAGGCTTATTTCTGCTATTAATCTAGGGAAAAGAATTAAAGCAGGAATTAGAGAACAGAAATTTGATAAAATTGGTAATTTAGATACCAGGCTTGGTGTCACAGAGTTGCGTTCAGGGGAGAATTGTAGTGATTTTTTAAATAGGGTAGAGCCGGCTATTGACCTTTTAAAAGAAAAGGAAGATATTAATCTTTATGTCTTCAGTTAAATATTGTAATCATAAAACAGCCCGGGAGATTATCCCGGGCTTCTTAATATACTATTTAAATTAAGTTGAGTTTAAAAGGTAATAAATATAGTTCTATTGAACCAATCTTATTATCCTCATACTATTATCTGTTAAATAGATATTATTTTGATTATCCAGCTTTAATGAAAGAATTCCTCCGTTAAGCTGTTCAAATTTCCAGAGTTCATTTCCATACATATCTAATTTAATTAATTTGGCATCTGTGCTTCCAGTATAAATATTATTTTGAGAGTCAATATCTATTGCTTGAATAGTTTCACTATGGCCGTTATAAGTCCATAACCTGGTTCCATCCTGATTAAATTTTCTAATACCATTATCTCTACTCCCAGTAATAATCTGGTTTTCATTATCAACAGCAATTGCTGTTACAGCACCCCAGTGGCGGTTGAATTGCCAGACCTGATTGCCATCTTCATCTATTTTTCTTAAAGTTTTATCAGTGCTGCCACTAAAGACATTTCCTTGAGAATCTACTGCAATAGCATGGACAGGAGCATTATGGCCTTCAAATGTCCATAATCTATTTCCGTCAGAGTCAAATTTTCTTACAAAATTATCACGACTACCGGTGTAGATATATCCATTAGAATCCACAACTACAGCTGTTACATTAGACCAATGGCGGCCATATTGCCAGACTTCTTCTCCATTGCTGTTAATTTTTCTTAATGTGTTATCAGAACTTCCGCTATAAATATTTCCATTGTCGTCTAAAGCTATTGCCTCCACAGGACCATCATGTCCGGCAAAAGTCCAGATAAGATTACCATTAGAATCAAATTTTTTTATATCATTGCCTGTAGTTCCAATATAAATATTATTATTTTTATCAATTACTATTGACTGAGCATTAAAGTTTTCTAAATTGCGCTGCCATTCTTCCCTGACCTGATTATTTTCCTGAGCAAAGAGAGAGGCACCAGTAGCGATAATTAAAATAGAAACTAATGAGAAGATAATAAATAGTGATATAAACCAAGAAATTGAAATGTTTTTTCTAAACATTTTTAATCATCCCCCTCTAAATTATCACTAATAATTAATTTAATAATAACATAATTTTGTTAGTTTAACTAGTAGGGGTTGCAAAAAAGGTAAAAAGAGATAATTTATTTTGAGTCTGGATAATCAATTATTCTACCCTCCCAGGTTCTAATTTTTATATGTTCTTTACTCTGGGATATATTGTAAATAGGATTGATTGGTGTTTTACCAAATCCTCCTGGAGCATTAATGATGTATGTCGGAATTGCCATTCCAGAAGTATAGCCTCTAAGCTTTTCCATTATATTAATACCAGTACTCACTGAAGTTCGAAAATGGCCGGTTCCTTTTACTTTTTTTGCATGGAAGATATAATAAGGTTTAACTCGAGCTTTTAATAATTCTTGATTTAGTTTTTTCATGATATGAGGATTATCATTAATACCTTTTAATAATACTGCCTGATTTCCTAGAGGGATTCCAGCTTTACTAATTTTGTTTGTAGCCTGGAAAACTTCTTCAGTTAATTCTTTAGGATGATTTACCTGGATATTAATATAGAGGGGATGAAATTTTTCCAGCATTTCACAGAGTTCATCAGTGATTCTCTGGGGCATTGTTACCGGTACTCTACTTCCGATTCTGATGATTTCTACATGGTCAATAGCTTTTAATTCTTTTAAAATTGCTTCAAGTTGATCATCTGTCATAGTTAAGGGATCTCCGCCAGTTAATAATACATCCCTAATTTCTGGATTGTTTTTAATATAGGCTATGCTTTCATTAATTTTTTTCTGAGTCTGGTGATGATCAGTCTGGCCTATTTCTCTTCGCCGCTGGCAATGTCTACAGAACATTCCACAAACATTAGTTAGCTTTATAATAAGGCGGTCAGGATATCTTCTGGTTATTGTGCCTGCAGGGTTTGTTAGTTCTTCATTCATGGGGTCTAATTTACCGCCAAAGTCCTGTAATTCAAGAGAGGAGGGCAGGGCCTGTTTGCCTATTTCACAGTTAGGGTCATCTGGATTAATTAGGCTTAAGAAATAAGGGGAGATTGCCCAGCGAAATTTTTCTTCAACTTTTTTAATTTCATCCAGTCTATCTTCTGGAAGCTCAATTAAAGATTTTAATTTTTCGATAGTAGTAATTCTATTATTCAGCTGCCATTTCCAGTTATTCCATTCTTCTTCTGAAGCTTGCAGTCTGGACATAATTCTTTCTTTATTATTACTTTTTTCTTTCAAATCTAAGCCAGTTTTAATTTTTGAACTTTCCTGCAAATAATCTTTAATAGTATTTTTGAGTTCTTTGGCTCTTTTTAAGGCAGCTTTTCTCTTATTATCTAATTCTCTATTCATATTTACCTCCTTTCGGCTATTAAAGTTTAGTGATATTTTCTAAAAGTTTTGTAATTCTTGCAAAAGAAATAAGAATTAGCCCAGGTAGCAGTAAAAATAATAAGGAAATAAAGATAATGCCGGTAACAACAGCTATTTCAGGAATATCTAATACATAAATAAGGGAATGTTCAGGAATTATATTTGTAAAAAGCGTTAAACCAATAATCAATATTGAAAGAATTATTAAAAATAGACCTATAAAATATAAACTAAAATTTAAAAATTTATTCATTTTATTAACTCCTTCAAATTAATTTGGGTAAAATTATCCATAACATAATAATATCAATAAATTATCTAGTATGCAAATATCTTGTAATTAAATTAAACTTTTTATGATAGTATGTTATAATATAAGATGATGGTATCTGAGTTTTATATAGTTTATGAGGAGGTTTTTCTTTTGGGTTGCAGTCTTCCCTTTATTGGGGCTATGATAGGATTTTTAATTTTTAATATTCCAGGAGCAATACTTGGAGCTTTAATTGGATATTTACTGGAAGGTAATGCAGGTGGTACTGGCAGAAGATATTCTTATAGCAGTCGTAATCTTCAACAGCAAGAGTTTTACAAAAATTTATTTGGTTTGCTGGCCGTTTTTGCCCAGGGTGATGGAACTGTTACTAGAGAAGAGATAGAGATTGTTGATCACTTTGTTAGAGATGAGTTAAATTTAAATGAACAGGATAGAAAAATGGCTATTAAATTTTTTGATCAGGCAAAAAGAAATAGTTATGACTTAAAATATTATGCAGAAAATATAGCGAAATTAGTTAGATATAATCCTAATATTTTAAATTCTATAATGAATCTTTTATTTCGCTTAAGTGATGCCAATAATGGTCCTAGCAAAAAACAGGAAGAGTTTTTAGATGAATTACAGTTTATTTTTAGATTAAGTCATGATAGAAATTACCAAAATAATAGTTATCAGGGCAGAAGAACCGGTTCCAGAAGAATGTCTACAAGGAACCGGCTAAAAGAAGCTTATGAGACTTTGAATTTGGAACCAGGTGCTGATAAAACTCAGGTCAAGAAAAAGTATCGTGAATTAGCTAAAAAATATCATCCTGATAAAATAATAGCTAAAGATTTACCAGATGAATTTGTTGAGATGGCTAAAGAAAAATTTACTGAAATTCAAGCTGCTTATGAAGAAATTATGAAAAATAAAAGAAGTCAGTGATTTATTGTTGTGAATTTTTATGTTCTTTACTTAATTTAATATAATGCTTTGCTGATTCTTTTATTCTTTTTCTTTCTTCTTCAGTGGTTTCTCTTATAATTTTGCCAGGCAAACCGACAACCAGGCTATTAGGTGGGATCTCTTTATCTTCAGAAACTAACGCATTGGCGCCGATAATACTACCGCTACCAATTTTAGCGCCATTTAGAATTGTTGCTCCCATACCTATTAAACATTCATCTTCAATAATGCATCCATGAATAATAGCTGAATGGCCAACTGTAACATTTTTACCAACAGATACTTTTTGGTTACGTTCAACATGGATAGTGGCATTATCCTGAATATTTGAGCCGTTTTTAATAGTTATTTTATTTAAATCGCCCCTAAGAACAGCATTGGGCCAGATATTGCAGTCTGCTTCAATTTTAATATCTCCAATCAATCTAACTCCAGGAGCAATATAGGCTGAATCATCGATTTCTGGGGTTGATTTATTATATGAGTAATTCATACCAAGGCCTCCTTTATATATTCTTGACTTGCATATAATCATATCATTTAATATAATGATATCATGAATTTAGGCTGGTGATAAGGTTTGAATAAAAAAAATAAAAATATAGTTCTTTATGGTGGTACTTTTGATCCCCCTCATTTCGGCCATTTGTTTCTGGCAGAGGCTGCCAGGCAGGAGCAGAATGCTGAGCAGGTTGTTTTTTTGCCAGCCGGTGACCCACCACATAAGCAGAATAAAATGATTAGTAATTCTAGAGATAGATATAATATGGTTGATTTAGCTATTAAAGATAATCTATATTTTAATTTATCTGATTTTGAAATAAAACAGGCAGGGCTATCTTTTACAGCAAAAACATTAAAATATTTTATTCAGCAGGGATTTAAGGTATCTTTTATTATTGGTGCTGATTCTTTAGAGGAAATTTTTAGCTGGAAGAGACCTGAATATATTTTAGAAAATAGTAATCTGCTTGTATTACCTAGAAAAGGTTATAATATTGATGATATTTTATCAGATGATAATTACAAAAATTATCTTGATAATATTAAAAAATTAACTACTGGAAGAATTGATTTTTCTTCAAGTCAGATTAGAAATAGGGTTAAAAATAATAAAAGAATTAAATATATGGTGCCATTTGAAGTTGAAGAATATATTATGCGTAATAGGTTATACATGTATTCAAATTCTAAAAGTTCTATAGATATAAATATTTTTGAGCAGATTAAAAATTATCTTAAAAATAATCTAAATGATTATAGATATCAGCATACTTTAAGGGTTGTTAAAACAGCCTCAAATATAACAGCTGATAAGGAGCAACTCTGGAAAGTAAAGATAGCCGCTCTCTGTCATGATCTAGGTAAAGGTTACTCAAAATTAAAATTACAGGAATTTGTTAAAAAATCTAACTGGCCATTAAAATCTTTTGAATACAGTAAAGAATCATTATTACACGGGCCGGCTTCTGCTTATTTAGCTGAAGAAAAGTTTGGTATTAGTGATAGTCAGGTTTTAGAGGCAATAAGATATCATACTATCGGTCATCCAGATTTAGGATTAATCGGTAAAATTGTATTTTTGGCTGATAAAATTGAGCCTGGCAGAGACTATCCAGGAAGAGCCGATATTTATAAACTGGCTTTAAAGAATCTAGACCAGGCTATCTTAAAGCTTACAGGTCACAATTTGCAGTATTTAGTTGACAGAAATATTGAGATTCATCCAAATTTAATTTTATTAAGAAATAAAGTTTTGGGAGGTAAAGAAAATAATGAATAAAAGAATTCCTCTCAAAGGGAAATTATTTATTATTGCACTTGTATTTATTGTTTTTTTAGGTAACTTTGCCAGCCAGTATTTATCTACAAGTTTTTCTGCCCAGGATAATAATCCATTCTCTAATTCAAAAATAAATGTTTTAGTTACTGGGCATGATAAGGATCATTATGGTATTAGCAGGACAGATACAATTATTCTGGCGAGCATTGATATTGAAACCCGTCAGGCAGGAATTTTATTTATTCCAAGAGATACAAGATTAAGTATTCCTGGCAGAGGAATTAATCGGATTAATGCAGCATATGCGTTTGGAGGCGTTGATTTAACTATAGAAACACTTGAAGAATTTTTAGATATTAAAATAAATTATTATGCCGATTTAGATTTTAATGGATTTATCAAAATTATAAATGCCATGGGCGGAATAGATATTAATGTTGAGAAAGATTTAAATTATACTGATAGAGCAGGAGACCTTAATATTGATATATCCGCAGGTGAACAGACTCTAGATGGCAGAGATGCTTTAAATTATGTTAGATACAGAGAATCATCTAGAGGTGATATTGGTAGGGTTGAAAGGCAGCGTAAATTTGTTAATGCTGTTATAGATCAGGCTTTAAACCCTTCAACGATTGCCAGATTGCCTTCTATATATCAGGAAGTTAATAACTCTTTAAATACAAATATTCCATTAATTGATATATCATCATTTTTATTTTTAGCTAAAGATGTTGACTTGAATAACCTTGAGACAGCTATGCTTCCAGGGGAACCGGAATATATAAATGGTGCCAGTTACTGGGTTCCTGATCTTGATGAAACTGAAGCTTTAGTTCATAAATTAATCCATAGCAAAGAGTATATTGCTAATAATCAGACTGAGCTAATCGTAAAAAACGGTAATGGAGAGGCAGGAATAGCAGGTAAATTAGCAAATGACTTGAAAAGATTTGGATTTAATATTAATAAAGTTACCAATGCAGACAATTATAATTATGAAAAGACTGAGATAAGGTATTATTCTGAAGATAAAAGTTCAGCTGTAGATAATTTATTAAATTATCTAGGCGGAGAAGCAGTTTATATTGAAGAAGAAAAAGAATCAGATATAAATGAAAATAAGATTGAAATAATTATAGGACAGGATTATCTGGATAAGGAAGTAAAAGAGGAAGGGGCATAAATTGAATGAAAAGTTTAAGTACTAAAGAAAAGGCTTTGAAAATTGCTGATATAGCAGATGATAAAAAAGGGCAGAATATTTCTGTTCTTGAAGTCAATGAGTTGACTCCTATGGCTGATTATTTTGTTATAATAAGTGGCCAGAATGAAAATCAGGTTAAGGCTATAGCAAGAGAGATAGAAGATATACTTGCAGAAGATGAAATAGAACCACATAAAATTGCAGGCAGAAATCAGGGACGCTGGATCCTATTAGATTATCAGGATATTATTGTTCATATATTTCATCATCAGGAGAGAGAGTATTATGACCTGGAAAGATTGTGGGCAGATGCAAAAAAATTATTGGAAGATGCATAAGAAATTACTTGACAGGTAAATTAAATAATAATATAATTTTAGTATATAAATATCTTATAAACAATGATAGAAAGTAGTAGGTATTAAACTGATTAGAGAGAGCTGGAATTGCTGGAAACCAGTATCAGTCCCTGTGCCGAACTCATTCTTGAGTTTCAGGAGTGAATTGATTAGCTTCTGACGTTTAACAGCGTTAATGTTTTGAGTGAGCCTTGTACTTAAGGTTAATCTGGGTGGTACCACGGGTATGTAAACCTCGTCCCTTTTTTCTGGGATGGGGTTTTAATTATTTATAATATTTAGAAAGAGGAGATGATAACTAATGACTGAACAATATGAATTCCAAAAATTTGATAAGAAATGGCAAGAAAAGTGGGAATCTGCTGAATTAGATAAAGTAGATATTAAAGAAGGTCCAGAGCATTATGTTTTGGAAATGTTTCCATACCCATCAGGCAAATTACATATGGGCCATGTAAGGGTATATTCAATTGGTGATGTAATTGCCCGTTATAAAAGAATGCAGGGTTATAATGTAATGCACCCGATGGGCTGGGATGCTTTTGGTCTGCCAGCAGAAAATGCAGCAATTGAACATGGAAATATCCATCCAAAGGATTGGACCTGGGACAATATAAAAGAGATGAAAAGGCAGATGAAGAGTTTAGGTTTGAGTTATGACTGGGATAGAGAAGTAACAACAGCAAGCCAGGATTATTATCGCTGGACCCAGTGGTTTTTTATTCAGATGTTTAAAAATGATTTAGCTTATAGAAAAAAAGCTGCTGTTAATTGGTGCCCGAGTTGTGAAACAGTACTTGCAAATGAACAGGTTGTTGATGATGCCTGTGAACGCTGTGAGACTCATGTGGAGAAAAAGAAGCTGTCTCAATGGTTCTTAAGAATCACTGATTATGCTGATAGGCTTCTTGATGATCATAAATTTTTAGATAAATGGCCAGATAGAGTTAAAGCAATGCAGAGAAACTGGATTGGCAGAAGTGAGGGAACATTAATTAATTTTCCTGTTCCTGCCACAGATGATCAGATAGAAGTATTTACAACCAGGCCAGATACTATTTATGGTGCAACTTATATGGTTCTGGCTCCAGAACATCCACTTGTTGATAAATTTCTTGAAATATCAGGAAAAGAAGCTGAATTAAATGAATTTATTGAAATGGTAAGTCAGCAGGAAGAGAACGAAAGAACTTCGCCAGACTCTGAAAAATTGGGGATAGATACAGGGGTAAAGGCAGTTAATCCTATCTCAGGAGAAGAGATACCTATTTATATTGCCAATTATGTATTGATGGGGTATGGTACTGGAGCCATTATGGCTGTTCCTGCTCATGATCAGAGAGATTTTGATTTTGCCAGAAAATATGGGATAAATATTCGAGAAGTTATCCGGCCTGAAGATCAAGTTGATCAGGGAGCAGATAGCTTAGAGGAGGCTTTTGTAGAACCTGGAATACTTATTAATTCAGATAAATTTAATGGTTTGCATTCAGATGAAGCCTTTGATAAAATAGCTGCATACATGGAAGAAGCAGGTATTGGTCAACGGAATGTAAATTATAGGCTAAAAGACTGGCTAATTTCCAGACAGCGTTACTGGGGAGCTCCTATCCCTGTAGTTTATTGTGATGATTGTGGCATAGTTCCTGTTGCCGAGGAAGATCTTCCTGTGAAATTGCCCTATGAAATAGAACTTGGTAAAGGGGGAGAATCTCCACTTAAAAGATCAGAGGAATTTGTTAAAACTACCTGTCCTGAATGTGGTAAGGACGCCAGGCGTGAAACAGATACCATGGATACATTTGTTGATTCATCCTGGTATTTTATGAGATATTTAGATGCTAATAATCAGACCATTCCTTTTGAAAAAGAGAATGCCGATAACTGGACCCCAGTAGATACCTATGTTGGTGGAGTGGAACATGCTATCTTGCATTTACTATATGCCCGTTTCTTTACAAAGGTTATGAAAGATCTAAATTTAACTGAAACTATTGAGCCCTTTGATCATTATCTGGCCCAGGGCATGGTTTTAAAAGATGGCAGCAAGATGTCAAAAAGTAAGGGGAATGTTGTGGATCCTCTAAACATTCTTTCTAATTATGGTGCTGATGCAACCAGGCTCTTTATTCTATTTGCTGCACCTCCTGAGAAAGATCTCGAATGGAGCGATAAAGGTATAGAAGGGCAGGCCCGATTTGTAAATAGAGTATGGAGAGCTGTAATCGAT
This sequence comes from Bacillota bacterium, assembly GCA_051745425.1. Lineage (GTDB taxonomy): Bacteria > Bacillota > Halanaerobiia > Halanaerobiales > Halarsenatibacteraceae > Halonatronomonas. Next base: position 62,800 of record JBNJEB010000001.1, on the reverse strand, counting down.
AATCTTGATACTATTAAGAATGTTACAACAGAGATTGAACCAGATGGCTTTGAAGACGGGGATAAAAAGCTATATAGAAAGCTGCATGAAACTATTAAGAGGGTTACAATAGATCTCGGAGAAAGAAATAATTTTAATACTGCTATTAGTGCAATAATGGAGTTAACCAATGAAATCTATTCCTATATTAATGAGGCTGATATAAATGCCAGCCTATTCAGGTATGTTATTGAGAATCTATTACTAATGCTTGCTCCGTTTACACCTCATTTTACTGAGGAACTCTGGGCTAAACTTGGAAATCAATTTAGTATTCACCAGGAAGAATGGCCTGATTACAAAGAGTCAGCATTAGAAAAAGATGAAGTCGAGATTGTAATTCAGATTAATGGTAAAGTCAGAGAGCATATGAAAGTAGAAGCAGGCTTAGATAAATCAAGCTTAGAAGCAAAAGCCCTGCAGGAAGAGAAAGTCCAGGAATATGTCGGTGGAAAAGATCTTAAGAAAGTAATTGTTATACCAGATAAGCTGGTAAATATAGTTGTATAAGTAGGTGATTAAATGGAAGAAGAAGCAATGGTTGTTAAATCATTAGATGGTAAGGCTGAAGTAAGACTGATAAAACAATCAGCCTGTCAGCATTGCGAGCATGATTGTGGTCTTGCCGGTGATAGTCATGAAATAAAAGAATTAAAAGTTGAGGTTGAAAATCCAATTGGGGCAAAAGCCGGGCAAAAAGTTGCTCTGGAAATGGGTGATAAAGAAGTTTATTTTGCATCTATTTTAGTTTACCTTTTGCCGTTAATATTTATGTTTGCCGGTTATTTTATATTCGGTGGATATTTACCTCGATTTATTGAGATTGGTTCCGAACCGGCAGGGATGATTGGAGCTTTAGTCTTATTGATTACATCCTTTTTTAGTCTGCGTAGAGTGGATAACTTTCTAAGAAAGAAAAAATCTTTTCATCCAAAGATTACAAAAATATTAAAGCAATAAGTGTTGATTGAGGCAGTCATAATTATGGCTGCCTTACTCTATTAACTAATAATAAATCCTGTTTATTTAGACAGTAATATTAGAAATTAGTCTAAAATATTAAGAAATCAGGTTAATTTTGAGAATTTTATCATTTTTATAGAAAAAGATGCAGGAGTTTGTTTAGCGATAGATAATTATATTAATATCAGCCCCAGCCCCGGGCAAAATACCAATTATATCAATAAGGAGGTATTCTTGCAGCATGGATGTACTTAAAGTAGCAGCAAATTCTAGTCCTAATTCTGTAGCCGGTGCTCTAGCCGGTGTTTTAAGAGAAAATGGTGGTGCCGAGCTTCAAGCAATAGGCGCAGGAGCAATTAATCAAGCAGTTAAGGCAGTAGCTATAGCCAGAGGGTTTGTGGCTCCGTCAGGTATGGATTTAGTTTGTATTCCTGCATTCACCGATATTGAGATTGATGGAGAAGAGAGAACAGCTATTAAATTTATTGTAGAGCCCCGCTGATAAAGCGATTGATTTATGCTCAGCAGGGGCTGATGAATTAAAACTATCCCCTTTTGATTAATCAAAAGGGGATTTTTGCTTGTTATCAGATATTTAAGCTGCTATAATTATAATTAGAATTTATTTATTTAATATAATTTTCTTATTGATAGGAGGTTTTTGTTTTGAAAAATGAATTAAGGCTAACTTCATATAGTAAAGCATCAGGTTGAGCTTCTAAATTGGGGCCAGATGATCTGGCCGAGGTTTTAAAAGACATAGATTTTAGTTCAAATGACGAGAACTTAATTGTAGGTTTAGAAAATGGTGATGATGCAATTATCTATAAATTAGATGACAATAGAGTTATGATTCAATCTATTGATTTTTTTACGCCTGTTGTAGATGATCCTTACTTATTTGGTCAAATAGCTGCTGCCAACTCTTTAAGCGATATCTATGCTATGGGAGGCAGACCTGTACTGGCAATGAATGTAGTTGGATTCCCTGATTGTTTAGAAGGTAAAATTTTAAATCAAATTTTAAAAGGTGGCAATGATAAAGTCAAAGAAGCCGGTGCATTTATTGGCGGAGGCCATACTGTAGAAGATGATGAACCTAAATACGGACTGGCAGTTACTGGAATAGCTCATCCTGATAAGATAAGGGCTAATTCAACTGCAAGAATTGGTGATAAATTAATCCTAACTAAACCGTTAGGGGCAGGGATAATATCGACGGCAATAAAAGCTGAGATGATTGATGATCAAATGAATCATCCTGCAGTTAAAAGTATGGCTAAATTAAATGCAACTGCTGCTGAAGTTATGGATATTTATGATGTTAGCAGCTGTACAGATATTACTGGTTTTGGGTTAGTCGGTCATTTAAATGAGATGTTAAAAGGTAGTAAAGTAGGAGCTAAAATATTTGCAGATAAACTTAGATTTTTCCCTGATACTATGGAGATGATGGATACAGGTATGGTTCCTGCAGGACTCCACAAAAATAGAAAAGCTTTTTCTAAAATTGTTAGCTATGAAAATGATATTAATCAAAATATTTCTGATTTATTATACGATCCTCAAACTTCTGGAGGATTATTGATAGCAGTTCATCCTGATGAATCCAGAGAATTTTTAAATAAACTTATTGAAAGAGGAGAAGATGCTGAAATTATTGGAGAAATTGTAAAAGGGTCTTCAAAGATAAGAGTTATTAAGTAATGAAATGGAGAGATTTAAATGAGAAACAATGAATATGGTTTAATATCATTTGCAAATACCCATCATGCCTTAAAAGCTGAAAAATTATTAAAAGAAAAAGATTATTCAGTAGAAATGCGACCGATTCCTCCGTCTATATCAGCAGATTGTGGTTTTGGAATTGAGTTTGATGTAGAAGAATTTAAAGAAATTGAGGAATTTCTTAAAAAAAACCCTGTACAAACAGAGGGGTATTATCATATAATAAAGAATGGTAATAAGAAATCTATAAAAAGTATAATATAATTGGTATATAGGAGGATATGAGTAGATGGGTGTATTACTTATTGGTATTGCAGGTGGTTCTGCTTCTGGGAAAACAACACTTGCAAGAATATTAAAGGAATCATTTAAAGATGATGTAACAATCCTAAGGCTTGATTATTATTATCATGATTTAGATCATTTTGATGTTCCTGAGGATGAAATTAATTTTGACCATCCTAATTCGTTTGAAATAGATTTATTAATAAAACATTTGAATAAACTCAGAGAGGGCAAAGAGATTGATCGACCTGTCTATAGTTTTAAGACGAACCGAAGACTTGATGAGACAAAAGTAGTTAAGCCCTCTAAAATATTAATCGTCGAAGGGATTCTTTCTTTATATTACTTAAAACTCTGTGAACATTACGATTTAAAAATTTATGTTGATACAGATTGTGATATTCGGTTATTAAGAAGAATAACCAGAGATATCAATGAGAGAGGCAGAAGCCTTGAATCTGTTAAAAAACAATACTTATCAACAGTTAAACCAATGCATGAACAGTTCGTAGAACCGAGTAAATCCAGGGCAGATATTATTATTCCCCATGGTGGATTAAATGAAATAGCTAATGATTTATTAATTGAAAAGATAAAAGGTCATTTAAAAGTTAATTAAATTATAACCTAACCTGAGAATAGGTTAGGTTTTTTTGTATTTTATGCAGGAATTTTTTGTTATAAGAAGAAATATTATTCACTATAAAAATATGGGGTGAATAATATGAAATTGAATCAGGAGAAATTTTGGATAATCTTAATTTTGGTAGCAGTAACAGCGTACTGGGTAGGCGGTAAAGACTTAAATTTTTCTGACCAGGAAATGATAGAAATAGAGTTGAGTCAAAATGAAAAAAATATAATGAGTTCAGCGACTGATAATAGTGAGAGCAAAGAGATCGTTGTTCATATTGGGGGAGAAGTAAAAAATCCAGGGGTTTTTAGTTTTTCTCAGGGAGTTAGATTAATAGATGCTATTTCAGTTGCTGGAGGAGAAACAACTAAAGCTGCTTTAGATCAGATAAATCTTGCAAGAATATTACATGATGGTGAGCATATAATAATACCTTCCTACCTTTCTTCAGAGGGTTCATTAAATGTTTCTAATAATAAATTAAATAATTCAACTGGGAAAGTTAATCTCAATCTGGCTGGATCTGAAGAACTATCTTCATTAACGGGAATAGGGGCAGTTAGAGCCGCAGCAATTATAGAATATAGAGATAAGAATGGCAATTTTAAAGATATTGAAGAGATAAAGAATGTATCTGGAATTGGAATTCATACCTATAATAATATTAAAGACAATATTAAAATTTAATGTTAAGATATATTCATTCTCATATTATCTTTATTATCTTTATATTATTTTTAGTCTGGCAGGAAATTATTTTGTTGATTCTAGCAAATGATATCTTAAATATAACTTTTATATCTTATATTCTAGTATTTACAGTTATTTTTTTAAAGTTTAAACTTTATAGTAATCTGGCTCAGAAAAAGTTTTTTACCGGCCTTGCTCTGCTTCATGGTTTGAGATTAATATTTGAGGTCTACTTTAAAAAGATAGATATTATAGGATTATTAAGGACTGATAAATTAATAAGTTTACAGGAGAGTTTATTAGAAATATTTCATATATATTATTCAATTGAAAGAGCAGATTTTGTTGGAGCAATAATTTTAGGTGAAACATCAGAAATCGGTTCATTAATTATTATGCTTAGAGAGGCAGGGGTAGGACATCTTCTGGCTCTATCAGGAATGCATGTTGGGTATGCAGCTTTATTTATTTTTGTTTTATTTAAGTATCTGCCGATTAACTTATATCTAAAAATAGCTATGGAAATTCTCTTGTTGTTAGCTTATATTTTGCTGGCAGGAGCTTCATCTTCTCTGATGAGGGCAGGTTTTATGTGGATTTTTGCCAGGTTATTAATAATTGATAATATTAAAATATCAATTTTGAATTTACTTGGGATTGCAGGAGTTATTATCCTGCTAATTGATCCAGAGATTCTTTATCAGATAGGTTTTCAAATTTCTTTTTTAGTAGTAATTAGTTTGTTTTTTTTCATCAACAGATTCAAAAAGTTGCCTTTGCCAGTAGCTGTATCTCTAGCAGCAACGATCGGTTCATTGCCCTGGTTGAGCTGGATAAGTCAGGAGATAAATTTAAATGGGCTGGTCAGTAATCTGATTATGATTCCTTTTTTTATTCCAATTTATATTATTAATTTATTAATTTTGATTTTGCACTGGTTATCTCCCCGGGCAAGTTTATTTCTTTCTAAAATAAGTGATTTTTTAATATCAATTTTTATTCATACAGGAGCTTATCTTGCCGGCTTGCCATTTAGGTTTGATTTAGATTTCATAGAGAAACTGCACAGGTATGAGGCCAACTTTTTTATGCCGCTGCCATTAATTGTTTTTTATATTACTGTATTTGCATCCTTTACCAGTATCAATCAGCCAGTTTGGTTAAGAAATAGATCTTTATTAATGTTAGGCTGGAAATTAATAATTATACTTGCTTTGATAAGTATTATTGTTCTTTATTTATAAAATATGTTATGATTTATAATAGATTATTTTAAATGCTGGAGGAGGTTAAACTGTGGCAGAATCACTCAATTCTTTTTATTTGCTGGCCGGTGAAGAGAGTTATTTGATTAGAGAAAAATTAGATAGTATCGAAGCTAAAATAAAAAAATCAGGTGTAAATGATATTCATAAAGAAAGAATTAATGATCAGGATGATAATTTTCTGCAAAAATTAGTTCAGGCAATTAAGACGATCAGCCTGATGACAGAATATAAATTAGTGATAGTTGAATGTGAAGAATTGTTTGCAAAGAAAAGCAAATATGATAAAAAAATTATAGACCTATTTTCAAAAGACCTGGAAAAAATAACAGTAGTCTTTATTTTAAATGGTAGTCCTGATAAACGAATTAAGCTTTATAAGGAGTTTAAGAAAAATGGAAATTTCTTTGAGTTTAAAAGACCTAGATATAGAGATTTAGACAATTGGATCAGAAATAGGTTTAAGGAGTCTTCAAAAGCAGTTGATAAGAGACTGGTTAAATATTTAGAATATCTTTTTGATAATAGACTTGAAGCTCTTGATAAAGAGATTGAAAAGATAATAACACTAAATTATGAAAAAGATAAAATTAGCCTTAAAGATTCTTACCAGATCTTAAGTAGAGACGGTCTGATGGCAGAGAATATTATATTTAATATGTTAGATAATTGGATGGCAGGCAAAAAGGATCAGGCTTTAAAGGAATATAGAGAACTTATAAAGGACGGTCAGAGTCCTATCTATATATTAATTATGATCCACAGGCAGTTAGAATTATTGATAAAAGTAAAAGAGCTTAAAGAAAAGAGGAGCTTTAATCATAAAAAGATTGCAAAAGAGATAAATGAACATCCCTACCCGGTTAAAAAAGTATATCAACAATGCGGTAAGCTGTCATTTTCAAAACTAGAATTATTTATAGAAAAACTCTGGGAAGTAAATAAAAATATTGTAACTGGTCAGGGCGGGAGTCCAGAAGAGTTGATAGAAGAATTTTTATTAAAATTTAATCCATAAAAAAATCCAGGCCACTCAATCATAGGTAAGGGGCCTGGTTTATTATTAGTTGTATTTTTCGTTTAACATTCTGGTTAAGCGAGATTTCTTACGAGCAGCATTGTTCTCGTGGATGATATTATTTTTAACAGCTTTATCAATCATTTTGTAGGCATATGCCAGACTCTCTTCAGCTTCTTCCTGAGAAGGATCGCCTTCAATAAGCTTCTTATAGTCTTTAATGGCAAGCTTCATAGCCTTTTTCCACTTTTTATTTTGCTCGGCCTTCTTAGCAGAAGTTCTTACCCGCTTTTTAGCAGATTCAATTATTGGCATTTCTAAAACACCTCCTAATCAATCTGGTTTAACCAGATGAAATCTTTTTTCTTCAACGAACATCATTTTATCAAATATAATGGTGAATTGCAAGTAGAATCGGTTTTGTTTTTCTTATTAGCTTGATTAGCTTCTCAATATGATGGTATAATTGTAAATGTGTCTATATAATTTTAACAGGAGGCTTTACTTTGAAGAATGAAAATATACGAAACTTTTGTATAATTGCACATATTGACCATGGAAAGTCTACTCTAGCTGACAGAATTTTAGAGCAGACTGGTACGATCACTGATAGAGATATGCAGGAACAGGTTCTTGATAATATGGATTTAGAAAGGGAAAGAGGTATTACAATAAAGGCTCAGGCTGTTTCCCTTAAATATAAAGATTATAAGTTGAATCTAATAGATACCCCGGGCCATGTTGACTTTGCCTATGAGGTTTCAAGAAGCCTGGCAGCCTGCGAAGGTGCGCTTTTAATTATCGATGCTGCCCAGGGTATTGAGGCTCAGACTATGGCCAATATATATCTGGCTTTAGAACATGATTTAGAGATTATACCGGTAATTAATAAGATTGACCTACCGGCTGCTGACCCGGATAGAGTAAAGGAAGAACTGATGGGATTAGGAATAGATCCTGATGAAGTACTTTTAACATCAGCCAAAGAAGGAATTGGGATAACAGAGGTATTGGATGCAATAATTGAGAGGGTTCCCGCTCCTGAAGCTAACGTCGACCAGCCTTTAAAAGCTTTAGTCTTTGATTCTATCTATAATTCATATCAGGGGGTTGTTCCCCATATAAGGGTTATCTCTGGTAAAATTAAAAAAGGGGATATGATTTATTTAATGGCCAGCAAGAAGAAATATGAGGTTGATGAGGTGGGGATTTTTAATCCTGGCTTTAAAGAGGTTGACGAACTTACCGCAGGAGAAGTTGGTTATTTAATGGCAGGTATTAAAGATGTTAGAAACTGTAGAGTTGGTGATACTATTACTGACTTTAATAATCCTGCTAAAGAACCTCTACCAGGCTATAAGAAAGTACAGCCAATGGTTTTTAGCGGAATGTATCCAACAGATAATAATGATTATAAAGTTCTTCAGGAAGCTCTGGAGAAATTACAGTTAAATGATGCTGCGCTGACTTTTGAATCAGAAACTTCTGAAGCTTTAGGTTTTGGTTTTAGATGTGGGTTCTTAGGCCTGCTTCATATGGAGATAGTTCAGGAGAGGCTTGAAAGAGAATATGATTTAGACCTGGTTATTACTGCTCCAAGTGTAATTTATAAAATTGAAAAGAAATCTGGTGAAGAGCTGGAAATTGAAAATCCTTCTAACTTTCCTGAACAGAGTGAAATAGAGGTTGTCTCTGAGCCATTTGTAAAAACCAATATTAGTTCTCCTGAAGAATATATTGGAGCTATTATGAAATTATGTGAGGATAATAGAGGCGAGTTTGTCAATATGAAATATATTGATGAGAATAGAGTGGTTATTAATTATCATATGCCAATGAATGAAATCATTACTGATTTTTTTAATCAACTCAAATCGAGTACTAGAGGCTATGCGACTCTTGATTATGAACAGATTGGCTATAGAGAATCTGATTTAGTGAAACTGGATATTTTAGTTAATAAAGAGCCAGTTGATGCCTTATCTACTATTGTTCATCGTGATAGTGCCAGAAGATTAGGAGAGAGCCTTGCCAGAAAATTAAAGGAAATAATTCCTCGCCATATGTTTAAAGTTCCTATTCAGGCTGCTATTGGCAATGATGTGGTTGCCAGAGTTAATATACCGGCCCAGAGGAAAGATGTTTTGCAAAAATGTTATGGTGGAGATGTTAGTAGAAAGCGGAAGCTGCTTGAAAAGCAGAAAGAAGGCAAGAAGCGAATGAAACAGGTTGGGAGTGTCGAGATTCCACAGGATGCATTTATGGCTGTTCTGGAGCGGAATGATGATGACTAATTTAAAGAAAGAGCTCTTAAATAAATTTAGAAGTAGAGGCCTTTCTCTCTATTTTCATTTTCCATTCTGTAAATCAAAATGCTCCTACTGTGACTTTTATTCAGTGACTGGAAGGTCTGATTTGCAAGAAGAATATATTAAAGCATTAATTATTGAGCTGGAGTTATCAGGGGAGCAGTTTAGCAGTTTATATCCAGAGCCTTCGACAGTCTATTTTGGAGGAGGCACCCCCTCTTTATTTTCTCCAGCTGATTTTAGTTTAATAATAGAAAAAATAAATTCAAGCTTTGGCCTAAAATTAGATTCAGAAATTACTATTGAAATAAATCCAGGAGATATAAACTCTAGAGAAAGACTGCTTGAGTATAAAGAGGCAGGCATTAATAGATTTAGTTTAGGTGTGCAGTCTTTAAATGATGCTGAATTAAGACTGCTGGGCAGACGGCATGATGCTACTAAGGCCAGAGAGGTTATTGAATATTTCCAGGATATAGGGGTAAATTTTAGTATAGATGTTATTTCCAGTCTGCCAGGCCAGAATAGTTCTGATTATCTGGCCAGCCTTAAAGAATTAGTTGCTTATAAACCTAACCATTTTTCTATTTATAATCTGCAATTAGAAAAAGGAACGAAACTGTATAATTCTGTTCTTAAAGGAGATCTTCCTGCAATATCTGAAGAAATAGATGCAAGAAATTATCAAAAAACTGATGAAATACTGAAGTCTGCTGGTTATAATCATTATGAAATTTCAAGTTATGCTTTACCAGATTATCAATCTGCTCATAATAGCGCTTACTGGAGATTTATTCCTTATATAGGTCTTGGTCCTGGAGCCCATAGTTTCATTGAGCTTAATAGAGTAGAGAATCAAAAGAATTTAGAAGCATATATTAATTTGATCGATAATAAACAGAACCTAATGCAAGAATTTATTGAACCAGATATTAAAGATTTAAGAAGCGAATTTATGTTTTTGGGCTTAAGAATGGACAGAGGAATTTTAAAAGCAGAGTTTAAGGAATTATTTGGTGAAACAGTTGAGTATTTTTATAATAAAAAAATAAGGGATTTAATTAATAAGGGTTTATTAAAATCATCTGATAGAGTTATTAAATTAACTGATAGAGGTAAGTTATTTGCTAATAAGGTTTTTTTAGCTTTTATTGACTAATCAGCCTTGACAAAAAATTATCAGTATGGTATTTTATAAATAGTTATTAGCACTCTCTAGTATTGAGTGCTAAACAGAGGTGATTAAGATGGTTGAAGAAATGACTGACAGGAAGATTAGAGTATTAAAGACCATCATCCAGGAGCATATTCTAACTGCTGAACCGGTTGGATCTAGAACTCTTGCCAAGAAGTATGATTTCGGTTTTAGTCCTGCTACAATTAGAAATGAAATGGCTGATTTAGAAGAGATGGGTTTATTAGAACAACCACATACTTCAGCTGGACGTATCCCGACTGATCTGGGATATCGTTTTTATGTGGATAATCTTAAGAAGAGTGAATTAAATTCTCCATCATCAATTGAAAATTATCTACAGCAGCTGGCAAATCAATATTCTGGTATTGAAGATGTAATGTCTGGTATGACAAGGTTGCTAGCTAATTTGACTCATTACACAGCTTTTATCAGTGAGCCGGCTTTTTCTGAAAGTAAAGTTAGTCGAATACAATTATTACCGGTTAGTAAGAAGAGATTACTCCTGGTAGTAATAACAGATAATGGTCTGGTTAATAATAAAATAATAAACCTGAACAAAGATTTAGATGATAAGCAGTTAGAGGATATAAATAAGATCTTGAATAAGCGGTTAAAGGGTGTTTTAATAGATGAAATGGATCAGGCATTTTTAAATAATCTTCAGCATGAATTACAGCGCAGAATTAACTATACGGCTGAAATTTTGGAATCACTGCAAAAAGAGATGTCAAATATATCAACTAAAAATGGTATGAAGATTCATTTAGATGGAACTTCATATATTTTAGAACAGCCTGAATTCAATGATGTTAATCGCTTAAAGAAGGTCTTAAGAATTCTTGACCGAGAAGAAGAACTGAGAAAAATCTTAAATAATATCAATGATGAACTTTCAATAAAGATTGGAACTGAGAATGAAGTAGAAGATATGGAAAATTGCAGTCTGGTTCTGGCTAGATATCATATTGCTAAAGGAGCCAGCGGGCAGATAGGTATTATTGGTCCGACCAGAATGGAATATTCAAAAGTAATATCTTCAGTTGATCTGGCTGCAGAATTATTGAGTAAGTTAATTTCTAGTACAGGTAGGTGATAAATATGGGTTCTCCAAATGAAGAATTTGATGAGGAAATGAATACTGATGAGCAGAATAAAACGGAAAACGTTGAAGAAGAAAAAGATGAAGCAGTTGAATGTGTCTTAGAGCCTGCAGAGATGCAGGAAAAGATTGATAGGTTGGAAGAGCAGGTTGAGAGTTTAGAAGAAGAAAGCCAAAAATATTTAAATAAATTAAAGCGTTCTCAGGCCGATTTTGCCAATTATCGAAGAAGAACCAGGGAAGAAAAATCAGAACTGGCTATAAAATATAAAGTTGAAATAATTGAGCAACTTCTTCCTGTTTTAGACAATTTTGAAAGAGCTCTGGCCAGCGGCTGTGAGGATAATAGTTTTTCTCAGGGTGTAGAGATGATTTATCGGCAACTCTGGACTGTTTTAGAACAGGAAGGGGTTAAAAAGATACAGGCTATTGGAGAAGAATTTGATCATGAATATCATGAAGCAGTTGAAAAAGTAGAGTCAGATGAAGAAGAGGGAACAGTTGTTGAGGAAGTTCAAAAAGGTTATCTTTATGAAGATGTCGTTGTTAGACCGGCTATGGTTAAAGTAGCTGGTTAAAATATAAAAAATGTTTTAAGGAGGATGTTATAATGGGTAAAATATTAGGTATTGACTTAGGAACAACCAATTCATGTATGGCTGTAATGGAAGGTGATGAACCAACTGTTATTCCAAACAAAGAGGGTGGCAGAACAACACCTTCTGTTGTTGCCTATAATAAAAAAGGAGAAAGAATTGTTGGTGAACATGCCAAGCGTCAGGCAATAACAAATGCAGATCAGACAGTACAATCCATTAAAAGAGAGATGGGTACAGATTATAAGGTTAATCTTAAAGGTGAAGAATATACTCCTCAGGAGATTTCTTCAATGATTCTTCAGAAGATGAAAAGGGATGCCGAAGATTATCTAGGCCAGGGAATTGAGGAAGCTGTAATTACCGTTCCAGCATATTTCAGCGATAGTCAGCGTCAGGCTACAAAAGATGCCGGTAAGATTGCTGGTTTAGAGGTAAAGAGAATAATTAATGAGCCGACAGCTGCTGCTCTGGCCTATGGTCTTGATGATGATAAAGATCAGACAATTTTGGTCTTTGATCTTGGTGGAGGTACATTTGATGTTTCAATTCTTGAAATTGGTGATGGAGTCTTTGAAGTTGTAGCTACCAGTGGTAATAATAAATTAGGTGGAGACGATTTTGATGAAAGAATAATAGATTATCTGGCATCAGAATTCAAGAATGAGTATGGAATAGATTTAAAGAAAGATAAAATGGCACTTCAGCGCTTAAAGGATGCTGCTGAAAAAGCAAAGATTGAATTATCCAGTGTCAAAGAAACCAATGTAAATCTTCCATTTATAACTCAGACTGATGATGGACCAAAGCATCTTGATGTTGATATAACAAGAGCTAAATTCAATGAACTAACTGAGGATCTTATTGAAAAAACAATGGGACCAACCAAGCAGGCTCTTGAAGATGCAGGGATCAGCAATGGCGAGATTGATGAAGTAATTCTTGTTGGTGGTTCAACCAGAATACCTGCTGTTCAGGAAGCTGTAGAAGAACGGGTTGGTAAAGCTCCTAACAAAGGAATTAATCCTGATGAAGTTGTAGCCGTTGGTGCTGCCATTCAGGCTGGAGTTCTTTCAGGAGATGTTGATGATTTAGTTCTCCTTGATGTAACTCCATTATCATTAGGTATTGAAACACTTGGCGGAGTATTTACCAAATTAATTGATAGAAATACAACAATACCAACATCTAAGAGTAAGGTGTTCTCAACTGCTGAAGATAATCAGACAACTGTGGATATCCATGTACTCCAGGGTGAAAGAAAGATGGCCAAGCATAACAAGACTCTTGGACGCTTCCAGTTAACTGATATACCACCTGCTCCAAGAGGTGTTCCACAGATTGAAGTTACTTTTGATATAGATGAAAATGGTATCGTTAATGTCTCAGCTAAAGATAAAGGTACTGGCAATGAACAGAATATTACCATCAAATCAGATAGCGGTTTAAGTGAAGAAGAAATTGAAGAGATGGTAAAAGAGGCTGAGGAGCATGCAGAAGAAGATAAAAAGAAAGTTGAAAGAATTGAAAAGAAAAATGAAGCTGAAGCTATGGTCCATTCTGTAGAAAAGACTCTGGATGAAGCCGGTGATGATGTTGATGATGCACTGGTTGAAAAAGTTGAAAAAGCAAAAGAAGATCTAGAATCAGCCCTTGAAGGTGAAGAAATAGATATTGATTTAATTGATGAAAAGATGGAAACATTAACTGAAGAGATGACTGAATTGAGTCAGGAGCTATATTCCAAGCAGGAAGCTGCTGAACAGGCTGCAGAAGGACAGGCTGGAGCTGCAGGTCAGCAGGAAAGTGCTGATTCAGAAGATGACGACACTATAGATGTAGATTATGAGGAAGTCGATGAAGAAGATAGAAATTAATAAAAATGATGTATTGGTAAAAGGAGGGAGTTGTTTGCTCCCTTCTTTTACCTGTTTTTCTAATTGCAGGAAGGTGATTCATTATGGCTAGCCAAAAAGATTATTATGAAATTTTAGGTGTCGATAAAGACGCCGATCAGAAAGAAATCAAAAAAGCATATAGAAAGCTGGCTAAAAAATATCATCCTGATCGTAATCCAGATGATCCTGAAGCCAGTGAAAAATTTAAAGAAATCTCAGAAGCCTATGGCATTTTAAGTGATGAAGATAAAAGAGCCCGCTATGATCAATATGGTCATGCCGGTATTGGTGATGATGATTTCAATTATGATGACTTCGCCCGTGGCGGTTTTGGTGGTTTAGAAGACCTCTTTGAAATGTTCATGGGTGGAGGCGGATTTTCTGGAATGGGTCAACGCTCTCAGAATAGGCCTACCCGGGGAAGAGATTTAGAGTATCGAATGGAGATTTCCTTTGAAGATGCTGCCTTTGGAACTGAAAAAACTATTAGAATTCCAAGACAGGAGACCTGTCAGACCTGTGATGGTTCAGGGGCTAAACCAGGTAGTAATCCAAGAACCTGTCCTAAATGTGATGGTAGCGGTCAGATAAGGGTTAATCAGAGAACACCATTTGGCAATATGGCTCAGATTAAGACCTGTGATCGCTGTCAGGGCAAAGGAGAGATCATTGATGAACCATGTCCTGATTGTAACGGTGAAGGACGGGTGACCAGGAGAAGGGATATTAAAGTTGAAATACCAGCAGGTATTTCCAGTGGCCAGAGGATAAGGCTTTCTGGTAAAGGTGGTGTCGGTAAACGAGGCGGCCCGTCAGGAGATCTCTTTGTCAGAGTAGATGTTAAACCCCATGATTTATTTGAACGGAAAGGCGATGATGTCTATTATGAACTGCCAATTAATTTTGTGCAGGCAGCTCTAGGCGATGAAATTCAGGTCCCAACTCTAGAGGGGGAAGTTAAATTAAAAATTCCTGAAGGAACACAACCAGGAGATAGCCTTCGTCTTAAAAATAAAGGTATTAATCACCTCCGTTCCAGTGGTCGTGGTGATCAGTATATTAAGATTAAAGTTGTTATTCCAAAGTCTCTTAGTTCTGAGCAGAAAGAACTTCTCCAGAAGTTTGCTAAGATAAGTGGAGATGAGATTAATCCAGAAAGTAAAGGCTTTTTTAGTCGAGTGAAGGATGCTTTTGGAGGTAACTAATGAATTATATAGTATATCATTTAAAACTGCCGTCAGAATTCGAGGCTAACGGCGAGGAATTATACTCTCAGGTTTTTCCTGAGGGGTTTCTTGTTGAAAGCCTTGCTGACGGCAGAATTTTATTTTCTGGTTATAGAAAGATAACAGGTTCTGGAGAAAAACCTGAAGATAAACGCTATGATAAATACTGGCTTAAACTGAATTCCTATTTAAAAACAGAAGATTTTAGTTTTACTTTAATGAGAGAATTATATAGTGAGAAGAACTGGATTGATAACTGGCGGGAGAATTATCAGCCAGTAAAAGTTGAGGATGACTGGATTATTCTGCCTCCCTGGAAAATTGATGAATTTGAAAGTAACAGTAGAAAGAAAATAATAATTGATCCCGGTCAGGCCTTTGGCACCGGCAGTCATGAAAGTACTTATCTGGCTTTAGCTAATTTAACTGGCTTAATTAAAGAAACCAGGCTTGAATCAATGCTTGATATTGGAACTGGCAGTGGAATTCTAGCAATTGGCGGCAAAATGCTTGGTATAGATCAGGTAACTGCTATTGATATTTCAGATGTTGCTATAGAAAACTGTATTAATAATTTAAAGTATAATAATTTGTCAGAAGAAATAGATACAATTGTTGGTGATATTGGCCAGTTTGAACTTAAAGAATTTGAACTGGTTATCTCTAATCTGCTTGCACCTTTAATTCATGCAAATTTTAAAGATATTATTAATAAAGTTTCTAATAACGGCTTTCTTATCTTAAGTGGCTATATTGACAAACAGTCTGAAGAATTAAAAGAAAGACTGATAGATAATGGGTTTGATTTAATTAAAGAAATTGAGAGAAATGAATGGCGGTCATTAATTGCCAGGCGGGGTGATGATAATGCGAAGATTCTTTCTTAAAAATAAACCAGATAATTTAAAAGAAGGCGATATTGTACCTATAGCCGGTGAATTATACAATCATATTTTTAATAGCCTTCGCTATAACTCAGGGGATAGGATATTATTGCTTGATGGTGCTGGCTTAAAATATAAAGTTGAGATCCTGGAAGTTGGCGAAAAATCTGCTGAATCTAGAATTGAATCGATTGGCGAAACCACCGGCGAACCTCAGACTCAGATTTTTATTGCTCAGGCCATTGCAAAAAAAGATAATTTTGAATATGTTCTTCAGAAGTCGACAGAAATTGGAGCTGTCGGATTTTATCCTTTAGAGACTGCCAGAACTGTTGTTAAGATTAAAGAATCAAAAAAAGAGAAAAAATTAAGTCGCTGGAAGAAGATAATCAAAGAAGCTGCCCGCCAATCAGAACGAGGGGAAATTCCTGAGATATATGAGCCAGTTGATTTGAAAAAACTTAGAGAAAACTTTTCTGAGTTTGATGCTATTTTGCTAGCCCGAGCAAGGAATGAGGCTAAAAGATTAAAAGAGGTGGTTAATGGCCTTGAAATAAATTCTGAATATGAAGATTTAAGGATTTTACTTTTAGTTGGCCCGGAAGGTGGTTTTACTGATTCTGAAATAGAAGATGTTTTATCTTCAGATAATGGCTTTGGATTTAATTTAGGACCGCGAATTTTAAGAACTGAAACTGTTGCCCCACTTGTTACTGGTTTGATATTATATGAAAGAGGAGAAATATGATTTTGGATGGTGATTTCAATGGTGAATTCAGATGTAAAAGCAGCAATCAAGAATTTAGGCTGTAGAGTTAATCAATATGAAGCTGAAGCATTAGAACAGATGTTTAAAAATGCCGGTTATCAGGTGGTGGATTTTGAAGCAGAGGCTGATTTATATTTAATAAATAGTTGTGCTGTAACAATTTCAGCAGCCAGTAAATCTAGAAGTCTGGCCCGACAGGCTAAAAGACGGGGCGGTGAGAATTCTATTGTTATTATGGCAGGTTGTTATACCCAGGTTTCTCCAGAGGAGGTTGAAGATGTAGAGGAAGTTGATTATTTAGTTTCAACATCTAATAAAGATAACCTGATTGAGCTTTTGAATGATTTAAAGGCTGATGGTAATGATAGGTGGTTAGGCAGTCGAGAAGAATATGGGGATATCGATAAATTTCAGGAATTTAAGCTTGTTGATTTAAATCAGACAACCAGGGCTAACATCAAAATTCAGGATGGCTGCGATCAATTTTGTAGTTATTGTATAATACCATATGCCAGAGGCAGGATTAGGAGTCGGTCTCAGGAAGCTGTAAAGGCAGAATTTTTGAGATTGGTAGACCAGGGTGTAAAAGAGTTTGTTTTGACCGGGATTCACCTTGGTGCTTATGGTAAGGATTTTAATGGCGAAAAAGATTATTTAGCTGATCTTTTAAGAGACTTAATTAAGATTGAAGGGAATTTTAGGATAAGATTAAGTTCAATTGAAGCCGGTGAGGTTACTGATTCAATGCTTGAAGTTATGAGCAATTCAGATAAGATCTGTTCACATCTGCACCTGCCTTTACAGAGTGGAAGTGCCAGGATTTTAGAAAAAATGAATAGACCATATAATCAACAGGAATTTTTAAATTATATTGAGAATATTAAAAACAGGATTCCTGGAATTGGTCTGACTACTGATGTTATTGTTGGTTTTCCTGGAGAGACAGAAGAAGATTTTAAAGAGACCTTAAAAGTTGTTGAAAAGATTGGTTTCAGCAGGCTTCATATTTTTTCTTATTCTCCCAGGCCAGGCACTCCAGCTGCAAGAATGAAAGATGATATAGATGGTGATCTAAAAAAGGAGCGGTATAATCGCTTGAATCAATTAGGAGAAAAATTGGCCCTGGATTACCGGAAATCTATCAGTGGGGAGCAGCTTGAAGTTCTCTTTGAAGATAATTGTGATGCTGGAATGATAACTGGCTATACAGGAAATTATATCCGGGTCGGAGTTGAATATCAGGAAGCTTTAGTTAATAAATTGAAAACTGTAAAGTTATTAAAGCCTAATGGTGGAGAGCCCTATCCTGTAAAAATAATAGAATAAATTATCTGCAAAATTTTTAATTCTATGGTATAATCAAGTAAAGCTTTAATTAAATACATTTTCAAGGAGGGATAACTTTGGATGATTGTATTTTTTGCAGGATAAGAGATGGTGAGATGGATACCGAGTTTGTCTATGAAGATGATGATATTATGGTCTTTGCTGACATAAATGCTCAGGCACCAGTTCACCTGCTGGTTGTTCCTAAAGAGCATATTCCATCTATTTTAGATGTTAAAGATTATGATTTGGTTGGCAGGGCCCATCAGGTTGCCGTTGAACTGGCTGAGGAAAGAGGTCTTGAAGATGGTTTTAGAATTGTCAATAACTGTGGTCCAGAAGGTGGCCAGACAGTCGATCATCTCCACTTCCATCTTTTAGGCGGCAGGCAACTCCAGTGGCCTCCTGGCTAAATTTAAGGAGGAGTAAATATGCCAGAAAAAATGAAATTGAATAGGATTCTTTTGAGTATTATTTTCGGAATTTTATTTATATTAATATTAACAGTACCTGTTTCAGCTAGAGTTTATTTTATTCCTCTCCATGGCGATGTAGATCCAGGGATGGTTTCATTTTTAGATAGAGGTTTAGAAGAGGCCCTGGAGAATCAGGCCGAGCTTGTAATAGTTGATGTCGATACCTATGGTGGCCTGGTAGATGCCGGTATCTCATTAAGAGATCAGTTGGTTAATTATCCTGGAGAAGTAGTTGCATATATAAGTAATCGAGCCTGGTCGGCAGGCACGTTAGTTGCTCTGGGTGCTGATAGGATTTATATGAGTGAAGGAAGCAGTATGGGGGCTGCAGAAACAAGGCCCTATGATGAAAAGTATATCTCGGCTTTGAGATCTGAATTTGCAGCTACAGCTGAGAGAAGAGATAGAGATCCTGAAATTGCGGCTGCTATGGTAGATGCTGATATTGAGATTGAAGATGTGATAGAGAGTGGTAAATTACTATCAATGACATCATCTCAGGCTGAAGAGCTAGGATTTACTGAAGGCAGATTTTCTAATTTTGATGAACTATTAGATGAACTTGGATATGCTGAAGCAGATTTAGTCAGGATAGAAAAGACAGGTCTGGAAAACTTTGCAGGTTTTATAACAAACCCCTACGCGTCAGTTTTCTTGCTGTCTTTAGGGATTATAGCTTTAGTTGGTGAGGCTTTAATACCAGGTTTTGGTGTTAGTGGGACAATTGGAGTTGCCAGTCTTGCTTTATTTTTCTCTGGATATTTAATTCAGGGCTATGCAGGCATGGGTCTGATAGTTTTATTTTTGGCCGGGCTATTATTGATAGCTATTGAAATATTTGTAATCCCAGGCTTTGGTTTTACTGGTGTTACAGGAATTGCAGCAATTTTTGCCAGTCTATTTTTCATTTTTCCAGATTCTTCTATGGCCTGGACTATTCTTGCTGCAGTATTAGTCTTTTCTACAATTGGAACAATATTATTAATTAAACTGTTTGGGACAAGTTATTTCTGGAGGAGGATTTCACTGGGTGAAAGTCTAACAACTGAGACCGGTTATGTCTCCAGTAAAGATTATAAGGATTTAGTCGGTAAGACAGGTAGAACTGTTAGTACTTTAAGACCGGCTGGAATAGCTGATTTTGATGGTGAAAGAATCGATGTTGTTAGTGAAGGCGGTTATATCGAGGCTGAGACAACTGTTACTGTTATAAAAGTTGAAGGTAGAAGAGTTATTGTGAAACCTAAAAAGGAGGAGTAAGAGAATGGATATTTTTTCAATTGCGATTATTGTTTTAGTAATTTTATTTCTAATTGTATTTTTCTATTTTATTCCACTGGGTTTATGGATTTCTGCAACAGCTGCTGGTGTTAAGATTGGATTCTTTAATCTAATAGGAATGAGATTAAGGAGGGTTCCACCAGGACAGATAGTTGGCCCGATGATCAAGACCCATAAGGCAGGACTTAAATTAAGCAGCGATAAGCTTGAGGCCCATTATCTGGCCGGAGGTAATGTTGATGAAGTTGTTGACGCTTTAATAGCGGCTCACAGGGCTGAAATTGAGCTTACCTTTGAACGGGCAGCTGCCATTGACCTTGCCGGTAGAAAGGTTTTAGAGGCTGTTAAAATGAGTGTTAATCCAAAGGTTATTCAGACACCGGTTGTAACTGCAGTTGCAATGGATGGTATTCAGGTAATGGCTACCGCCAGAGTTACTGTTAGAGCAAATATTGAACGTTTAGTAGGTGGAGCAGGCGAAGAGACAGTTCTGGCCAGAGTTGGTGAAGGTATTGTTACAACAGTAGGTTCTGCTAAATCTCATAAAAATGTTTTAGAAAATCCTGATTCTATCTCCAAGACAGTGCTTGAGAAAGGCCTTGATTCAGGGACAGCCTATGAAATTCTATCAATTGATATTGCTGATGTTGATGTTGGTAAGAATATCGGTGCAACCTTACAGAAAGACCAGGCTGAAGCCGATAAAGATATTGCCCAGGCTAAGGCTGAAGAAAGAAGAGCTATGGCTGTTGCTGAAGAACAGGAGATGAAGGCCAGAGTTCAGGAAATGCAGGCCAAGGTTGTTGAGGCAGAAGCTGAAGTACCTCTTGCCATGGCTGAAGCCTTTAGAAATGGTAATTTAGGTGTTATGGATTATATGAACTTTAAAAATATAGAATCTGATACCAAGATGCGGAAAAGTATATCATCATCCCAGGATGAAGAACGGGATAAAACTCAAAAGAAACAAGAAAAGCAGAAGAAAAATAAGGATAAAAACTAAGGGGTGATTTAAATGGAAGCTCTACTTTCACTCCTATTATTTGTCTTTTTCTTTATTGTAATTTTAACCAGGATAATTAGATTTATTATCAGGGTTTTTAAAGGTGTTGAAGAAAGATCTGAAAAGACCAGTAAATCAGATCAAAATAGCCGTAAAAGCAGCTCTAGTAAGAGTAATAAAAGATCTAGAACTTCAAGATCTACTCCAGGTTCTAGAAAGGGACCGCCACCTGGCTTTGATCTGGATTTATCCGAGATTGATGATAAATTTGGTGATAAGAAAAAAAAGAAGGAAAAACCTGAAGTTCTGGAATCTGATACTGTTAAAAAATATAAGGAAAGACAGGAAGCAAAGGATAAAAGCGATAATAAAAAAACTGGTAGACCAAAATATGAAAGAAAATCTATTATTGAGTCAGGTGAAATAGGGAGCAGTGATGAAATAGCAAGTGATTTGAGCTTTGATAATAAGTCACTGGTAACAGGAATAATGATGAAAGAGATTTTATCACCTCCAAGAAGTTTAAAACCCTATAAACCGGTTTATAAAGATAAAGAATAAATTAATAGCGTAACATAAAGCCCTGAAAAGGGCTTTATTATTTTTATGTGGTACACTATTGGCCTTTTAAGATAATTATGTTATACTATATATAGCATATTATAGGGGTGATAAAAAAATGAAGTACATTAAATGGTTTGAAGAGATTGGTAAAGGCGATATTGATCTGGTTGGTGGTAAAGGTGCTAATTTAGGAGAACTTACTAATAATGGTGTAAATGTACCACCAGGTTTTTCAGTAACTGCTGAGGCTTATAGGGAGTTTTTAGCTGAAAATCATTTAGAAGATAAGATTAAAAGATTGTTAGATGGTCTTGATACTGAAAACGCCAGCGAACTGCAGCAGCTATCCAGGGAAATTAGAGGTTTTATGGCTGAGGGAGAGATGCCTGAAGCAATTAGGCTTGATGTATTAGAAGCCTATGAGAAACTAAAAAACAAAGGAGTTAAAACTGAGAAAGTCGCTGTCAGGAGTTCAGCTACTGCTGAGGATCTACCAGATGCCTCCTTTGCCGGGCAGCAGGATACCTATTTAAATATTTCTGGTCCAGATGAACTTTTATACCATGTTAAGAAATGCTGGTCTTCACTCTGGACTGCCAGGGCTATTTATTACCGGCAGGAGAAAGATTTTGTCCAGACTGATGTGGCTTTAAGTGTTGTTGTCCAGCAGATGGTCAGCGGTGAAAAGGCCGGAGTTATTTTTACTGTTGATCCGACTACAGGTAATAAGGACCATTTATTAATTAATTCAAGCTGGGGCCTGGGAGAAGCTGTTGTTTCCGGGTTAGTTACCCCTGATGATTATTTAGTTGATAAAAATAATGGTGATTTAATTGAAAAGAATCTTGGGAAAAAAATAAAGATGATTGTGGAAAAAGGAGATTCAGCTGTCGGTACAGAAGTGGTTAAGACTGCTTCTTATCTCAGCCGGGCTGCTGTAACTGATTCTTCATTAACTGATAATGAGATAGAAAAGTTATATCAGCAGGCTTTAAGAATTGAAGAAATCTATGGAGCTCCCCAGGATATTGAATGGGCTATTGCCGGTGAAGATTCTGAGGTTTATCTTTTACAGTCCAGGCCAATAACTACCCTTGATCTTGATGAATATAGTGATGATGAAGAGGTTGTTGTTGATACTGCAGCAGAACTCCAGCCCCTGGTTAGAGGCTTAAATGCTTCGCCTGGTAATGCCAGCGGTCCAGTTGTGATTGTAGAAGATTTTAATAAGCTGGAGATGGTTAAAGAAGGCGATATTCTTGTAGCCTCAATGACCAATCCTGATATGGTTCCAGCCATGCGCAGGGCTGCAGCTGTTGTTACAGATGAAGGCGGTAGAACCTGTCATGCAGCTATAGTTTCCAGAGAGTTAGGAATACCCTGCATTGTTGGCTGTGGAGATGCCACCAAGATTTTAGAGAATAATCAAATTGTAACAGTTGATTCGACAAGAGGTGTTGTCTTTGAAGGCAAGGTTAAATCAAAGGATGAATCAGCTGAACAGAGTACTGGTCCGGTCTTAAAGACACCGGAAAATATTAAGACCCAACCGATAACTGGCACAAAGATTTATATGAATTTAGGAGAGCCCCATCTGATAAATCGCTATAAAGATTTAGATTTTGATGGAATCGGGTTGATGCGGATTGAATTTATCTTCTCCAATGTGATTGGTGCCCATCCGATTTATTTATTACAGCAGGGTGAGGGAGATTTATTTATCAGACAGTTATCTGAGGCCATTACCATGGTTGCCCAGGAGATTTATCCAAGACCATTAACTTTAAGGATGAGCGATTTCAGGACAAATGAATTTAGAGGCTTAAAGGGTGGAGAAGAGGTTGAGCCTGTAGAAAACAATCCGATGATAGGCTGGCGAGGAGTTTCTAGATATATCTCTGATGAATATATCGAAGGTTTTAGATTAGAATGCAAGGCTGTAAAAAAAGTCCGGGATGAATATAACCTGACCAATGTTAATTTAATGCTTCCCTTTGTTAGAACAACCTGGGAGGTTGAACGGGCTCTGGAAATCTTGAAAGAAGAAGGACTGGAGCGGAGCAGAGATTTCAAAATCTGGATAATGGCTGAAGTTCCATCAGTTATCTTTCAGGCAGCAGATTTCTGTCCTTTAATAGATGGTTTCAGTATCGGCAGTAATGACTTAACCCAGTTAATTATGGGTGCTGATAGAGATTCAGGTATCTTAAACCGGATGGGTTATTTTGATGAGAGAAATCCTGCGATTAAGACTGCCATTCAGGAACTTATAGATGTTGCTGGCAAATAT
Organism: Bacillota bacterium; assembly: GCA_051745425.1. Classification (GTDB taxonomy): domain Bacteria; phylum Bacillota; class Halanaerobiia; order Halanaerobiales; family Halarsenatibacteraceae; genus Halonatronomonas. The sequence continues at coordinate 39,259 of JBNJEB010000001.1, read as the reverse complement.
GGCAATACAGTTTCTATCTGTGGCCAGGGACCTTCAGTTTATCCTGAATTTGCCGAGTTTTTAGTTGAAGCTGGCATCGATAGTATTAGTGTTAATCCTGATACTGTAAATTACACAAGGAGGCTTGTGGCCCAGGTTGAACAGAGGTTGATTTTACGTAATATGAGGAAATGATAGGATATGGAGCTAAGTCGAAGACAGAAAGAGATAATTGAACTTGTAAAGGATAATCAACCGATAACCAGTCAGGAGATAGCTGATAACCTTGAACTATCCCGGGCTGCGATTAGAAACGATCTTTCAGTTTTATCTTTACTTGATATACTGGATGCCAAGCCAAGAGTAGGTTACTTTTATAAAGGTCAGGAACCTAAACCTGGTTCCCTGGATTCGCTCTTTAATATTAAGGTCAAAGAGATTATGTCATTACCGGTTAATGTTCTGGAAGATACAAGTATCTATGATGCGATTGTGACGATGTTTCTGGAAGATACCGGGACAATCTTTGTAATTGATGAGTCTGATGAACTTGTTGGTGTTATTTCCAGGAAAGATCTTTTAAAGATGGCGATGGGGAATCGAGACCTCAATGAGATACCGGTAAGCCTGGCGATGACCAGGGTGCCAAAGGTGATTGTAGCTGTTGAGGACGAGACTCTGTTAATGGCCGCCAGAAAAATTGTTGATAATAAGGTGGATTCATTGCCGGTGATTGAAGATGATAAAGTTATTGGAAGAATCAGTAAGACCTCGATTAATAATGCTTTAGTTGATTATGCAACTGAGATAGGGAGTGATTAAATAATGCAAAGAGAATTAGCGATTGAATTTGTGCGGGTAACTGAATCTGCTGCTTTAGCTTCTGCCCCCTGGATGGGTAAGGGCCAGAAAAAATCAGCAGATGGGGCAGCAGTCGATGCAATGAGGACAATGTTTGAGACTGTCAAGATAAACGGTATTGTGGTAATTGGAGAAGGGGAAAAGGATGAAGCTCCCCGTTTATATATCGGAGAAAAGATTGGAGATCAGAAAGATGGCCCGGAGCTTGATATAGCTGTTGATCCTGTTGAGGGGACTACTCTGGTAGCCCGGGGTCTGCCTAATGCTTTATCAGTTGTTGCTGTGGCCGATAGGGGCACTCTGCTCCAGGCCCCGGATATTTACATGGATAAGGTTATGGTAGGGCCAAAAGCTAAAGGCGCCATTAATATTGATGCCAGTGTAGAAGATAATCTCAGAGCTACTGCCGAGGCTTTAAATAAGAGCGTTAAAGATCTGACTGTAATTGTCTTAGATAGAGAGAGGCATAAAGATTTGATCTCAGAGATTAGATCAGTAGGCTCTAGAATTAAATTGCTGGCTGATGGCGATGTTGCCGGGGGGATTGCCTCTGCTTTAGATGATAACGGCATTGATATGGCTATTGGAATTGGTGGAGCAACTGAAGGAGTCTTAACTGCAGCTGCCCTTAGATGCCTGGGCGGTGAGATTCAGGCCAGGTTAATTTACCGGGATGAGACTGATAAAGAAAAAGCCAGAAATTTAGGGATTACTGATCTTGATAAGATCTATAAGACTGAAGATCTGGCAGCCGGTGATGATGTAATGTTTGCTGTTACCGGTATTACCGATGGCGACCTTTTAAAAGGTGTCCGCTATCATGGAAATAAGGCAACAACCTATTCCCTGGTAATGAGGAGTAAGACAGGGACAGTTAGATATATTTCAGCAGATCATAAAATTACTCAGAAGCCAGATTATTTTCCCAAGGATATTTTTAATATAAAAGCATCCAGAGATTATTAAATTGAGGTGAAGTTGATGGCAGAATTTGTTGTAGATGATGGTTTAAAGCTAAATTATCATTTAGATGGTGAAAGCGGCCCAGTTGTTTTAATTTTAAATGGAATTATGATGAGTACAGCCAGCTGGGCTGATTTTGTTCCAGTCTATACTGAAAATAATTATAGAGTTTTGCGGGTTGATTTTAGGGATCAGGGCTTATCAGATAGTTATCCAGAGGATTACAGCATTGAGATTCATGTCAGGGATATTATTCAATTACTTGATCATTTGGAAGTTGAAAAAGTTATCCCTGTTGGCATATCCTATGGAGCGATGGTTGCCATGCTAATGGCTATTGAATATCCTGAACGGATTAAATCAATGGTTCTAGCCAATACAGTTGCCAGGGTTACGCCCTATTTAAAAGCTGCCAGTCAGGCCTGGCAGGAGGCTGCGGATTTAAAGGATGGCCGGAAGTTTTTTAGGCTGGCGATGCCCTTTATCTACTCAGATTATTTTTATAAACATAATCAGGAGTTTTTAGCATCCAGAGAAGAGATTCTTGCTGATGTTTTAGATGAAAAATGGTTGACCAGGTTTAATCGGCTGGCCGAGAGTTCCTATGATTTTGATATCGAAGACAGGCTGACTGAAATAGAGATGCCGGTTCTCTTAGTTGCCGGCGAGCGGGATATCTTAACTCCTTTAGAGAAAATGAAAGAGGTAGCCAGTAAGATTTCTGATAGTAGATTAATTACCATTAATGATGCCGGCCATGCTTCCTGCTATGAGAAGATGGCTGAATTTAATACAGCAGTTTTAGGCCATCTTGCCCTGACTGTTGAAAATAATTAACAAATTTTCAATTAAGGTCTAGCTTTTTTAATAGTTATATGATATAATATTTATTCAGGTGAATAATTTTATCTATTTATCTGAGGAAGATATAATTCAGGGAATAGTCGATAATAGAATTGTAATTAAATTGAAACCAAGCCGGAGAAATCCCGGAGCATTCCCGCAGGAATCCCGGAGCAAAGCCGGAGGAAAACTAAACTGTTCCTTGATTTGGATAGGAGTAAGACTTGAATAAAGCTAAATCTGAACTTAATTATTCAGCCATGTGAGAACATGGCTGTTTTTATGCTTATTTGTAAGCAGAGCCTGATATGTTATAATTAATTGAAGGGTTTGTTAAATTTTTAAATAATTATCTGTTACAAGGAGGAATAACGTGAGCAATAAAGAAGAGATTATTACAATAAAAGATTATGATAAGGCCAGAAATATTTTTGGTCAGCTAGATGATAATCTAAAAATAATCGAAGATAGATTAGATGTTAAAGTTATTGCCAGGGGAACTGAGATTAAGGTTCAGGGGGCTGAAGAGAATGTTTTTATTGCCAGAAGGACCCTTGAAGAGATGTTAGAATTACAGGAAAGTGATAACCCTGTAAACTCAAGACAACTTAAATATATTATTGAACAGCTTCAAAATGATAGTGATTTGAGCTTTAAAAATTTATATGATGAAGTTTTACAGGTTAATTATAAGGGCAGAGAGATTAAAGCAAAAACCCTGGGCCAGAAAATATATATTGATGCTATGAAAAGATCAGATATAGTTTTTGGGATCGGTCCTGCCGGTACAGGTAAGACCTATCTGGCTGTAGTTATGGCTGTCAAGAATCTCCTGAATAATAATGTAAATAGAATAGTCTTAACCAGGCCAGCCATTGAAGCCGGCGAAAATCTTGGGTTTTTACCAGGAGATATGCAGGAGAAGGTTGATCCTTACTTAAGGCCGCTATATGATTCTTTGTTTGATGTTTTAGGGCCGGAGAAGGTTAATAGTTATTTGGAAAAAGATATTATTGAGGTGGCTCCACTGGCTTATATGCGAGGGAGGACCCTGGATGACTCTTTTATAATTCTTGATGAAGCCCAGAATACAACTTCTGAGCAGATGAAGATGATGTTAACGAGAATTGGCTTTAATTCCAGGGCTGTAATTACCGGCGATGTGACTCAGGTTGATCTGCCATATAGCAAGAAATCCGGTCTGGGAGAAGTTGAGAAAATCCTGGCAGGAATTAAGGGGATTGACTTTATTTATCTCGATGAGACTGATGTTGTTAGACATAATCTAGTTAGAAAGATTATCTCTGCTTATGAAGAGAGTGGGAAATAAATTCTGTTTTACCTGTAGGTGTTATTAATGAATAAATTTTTGGATAAAATTAAAAAGTATTTTAATAAATTAAAAGAATCAAAGATATCTCCAGTAAATCTAAGCTCTGATACTAGAAAGCTTGTTATTGGAATAATTTTCTGTCTGGGCATTATATTTATATTGACAGGCCATTTGATTCCTGTTACAGGTCAGTATCGAATTGGAGAAGAGAGTCCTCTAACGATCAGAGCACCTCAGTCTGCTGTTGTTATAGATTCAGAGGAGACTGAGAAAAGACGGGAATTAGCAAGGACCGGAATTGAGCCGGTATATGAAACAAATAGATCGGCTTATTCTGATACAATGGAACAGTTGAATCAAATATTTAATGTGATTAGAAATTTTGATCCTGAAACTGAGGATATTGCGGACCTTAATTATGAGCTTAATTTTTTAAATCATAACTTTTCTCAGGAAGAACTTAGTCTGATGGTTGATTTTAGTTCAGATGAGCTGGATAGATTGGAAGAGGTATCTGAAGAGATATTAAGGGATATTTATAATGGCAGGGTAGCCAGTGATCAGTTAGACCAGGTTTATGATGAAATAGAAGAGAGATTGATAGATACTGATATTAGTGGTGATGTTAGGGAACTTCTTTTAGGACTTATTGAACCGGCCCTGGTTCCTAACCTTATTTATGATGACATGGCAACTGAAGAATTGAAAAATGAATTATCCAATCAGGTAGAACCGATTACAAGGGAAATAGCTGCCGGTGAAGTAATTATTAATAAGGGAGAGGAATTTACTGCTGAAGATATAGAGTTTCTGGATCAGTTTGGCTTAAATAAATCTGATCTTAGTTGGTTTCAGATAACCGGAACTGCCCTGTATTTTATTATAGTTACCCTGGTGATGGTTTATTATATAAGAGTCTATCATTCGGATATCTGGGCAGAAAATAAAAAAATTAACCTTATTCAAATTTTACTTTTAATCCTATTTATTTTATCGAAAATTTTGACTGTCTTTGATCTCAAGATATTAATGTATCTGGCTCCAGCTGCTATGGTTCCGATTTTATTATCTGTATTATTAAATAGTTCGATAGCTGTTGCAGTAACCTTTTATATCACATTACTATTACCACTGGTATTTGGTGGTGAGTTTAGTATTGCAGCCCTTGTTTTTGTGGGCAGTATGGTTGGTATTTTTAGTGTTGAAAACTTAAGTCAGAGAAATGATCTGGTCCGGGCTGGATTCAATGTAAGTGCTGCCCTGATAGTAACCCTGGTTATGTTTTCATTCATCGAACCGGCTTATTCAGCCCTTGATACTTTGATTATAATGGCGATAGGGTTATTAAATGGAATTTTAGTAGCTATTTTTGCCAATGGCCTGCTTCCTTATTTAGAGAGTCTATTTGGCTTAACATCTTCAGTAAAATTACTGGAACTTTCCAATCCAAGTCAGCCTTTATTGAGGAAGTTATTAGTTGAGGCACCAGGAACTTATCACCACAGTGTTCTGGTAGGTAATCTTGCCGAGACAGCTGCTGATAATATTGGAGCAAATTCTTTATTGGCCAGAGTTGGTGCCTATTATCATGATATTGGTAAACTATCCAGACCGTATTTCTTTAGTGACAATCAATTCGGTGGCGAAAACCCCCATGATAATATAAAGCCTAATTTAAGTGCTTTAATTATTAAATCCCATGCCAAGGATGGGGTTGAGATGGCCAGAGAATATAATCTGCCGCCAGCTATAATTGATATCATTGAACAGCATCATGGAACAAATTTAATCTCCTATTTTTATCAGGAGGCTTTAAAAGAGAGCGATGATTCTAATTTTAATGAATCTAATTTCAGATATGACGGTCCCAAGCCTGAATCGAAAGAGGCAGCAATACTTATGCTTGCTGATATCTGTGAGGCTGCTGTGCGCTCTAAAAACTTCAATAAAAGCAACCATAATCGGATAGAGGTATTAATAAAGGGTCTGATTAGAGAGAAGCTAATTGAAAATCAACTTGATAATTCGGAACTGACTCTTAAAGACTTAAATATAATTTCTGATAGCTTTACCAGGATTTTAACTGGTATCTATCACCAGAGAGTTGATTATCCTGAAGATATTGAAGAAGAGATGGAGGCAAACAAGAATGGCAATAACAAATAATGTTATGATTAATAATTTAATTGCTGATCAAAGACTTGATTCTGATCTGCTTAATGATTTAAATCAGCTGGCAGATAATCTGCTTTTAGATAAAGGAATTGAAAATGCCGAGGTAAGCGTTACCTTTGTCGATAATTTGAAAATTAAAGAATTAAATAAGACTTATCGAGAGAAAGATGAAGTTACCGATGTTCTCTCTTTCCCGATAGATGAAGAACTTTTAGGTGAGGTAATAATCTCTTTACCAAGGGCAGTTGAACAGGCTGAAGATTATGGCCATAGTTTGCGGAGAGAGGTTGCTTTTCTGCTGGTTCATGGTTTGCTCCACATTTTAGGCTATAATCATAAAACTGATTCTGACAAAAATGAAATGCGTGAGGCTGAAGAGAAATTATTAGAAAGACATGGATTTACCCGTTAATTTAAATATAACTGATATCTGGGGTTGAAAGGCTTGAATTATAGAAAATATTTTGCTTTTATTTTGGTCATTACAATCATATTATCTGTTATCGGTGGCTGCTTTTTTCAGTCTGAAACTGGAAAAGTTGCTGACGGAATGTATGAGCTGTTTAATAGAATAGGTTATCAGGATTACTTTGATTTTTATGAAAATAATTTTGATACCTCTCTTAATGATAAATTTTCATTACCAGGTTATTATCAATTGGGAGATCGCCAGTATTTAAAGCGACCGGTTATGGTATCTGTTGAAAATCATCCTAGATCCAGACCGCAGGCAGGTCTTAATGAGGCTGACTTAGTTTACGAGGTTCTGGCTGAAGGTGGTATTACCAGGTTTCTGCCTGTTTTTTTAAAAGAACTACCTGAAAAGATTGGCCCAATAAGAAGTGTTAGAGATTATATAGGTGATCTATCTGCTGAACATGGTGCACTTTTGCTTCATGCTGGAGCAAGTCCAGGCGGTTATGCCAGAATTTCTGCTGAAGATATTTTAAGTTTAGATGAAATTAGCCGGAGCCAGTATTATTGGCGGAGCAGTGAGCGGAGAATGCCCCATAATCTTTATACTGGAAACGAAAAAGTAAAGAATTATCTTGAAGGACTTGACTGGCAGCAGGACCTTTCAGCTTATAAATTTGATTTTACTCCTGGAAATAATCCGGTATCTAAAGAAAAAAAGGAGATTGTTGAAAAGATCAATTTATTTTACTGGGGTAACTATCTGGTTAGTTATATTTATGATTATTCTGAAGGCAAGTACAAACGTTATATTAATGACAAGCCCCATAAAGTTGAAAGCGGTGAACAGTTATCGGCAGATAATATCATTGTTATTCATGCAGATACAAAAGTTATAGATGATGTTGGCAGAATATCAATAGACCTTGATTCTGGTGGTCAGGCTTATTTAATTAATAATAGCAGAAAAAAGGAGCTTTTCTGGGCAAGAAATAATGGGAGAATTCGCTTCTATGATGCAGATGGCCAGGAGGTTTTAATAAACTCCGGGAAAACCTGGATTCAAGTCATGCCAAACTCTGCCAGAATTGAATTTGATTAAGACTTTTAGATGTAAGTATGGAGGTAAGATAAATATGGATAAAAAAACTATAGAAAAATTAAAGAAGATGGCTAAAAAAGCCAGAGAAGAAGCCTATGTTCCTTATTCAGGATTCCCGGTAGGGGCAGCTCTTTTAACTGTAAATGACAATATATATACTGGCTGTAATATTGAGAATGCCTCATTTAGTTTAACTAATTGTGCCGAGAGGACTGCTATTTTTAAGGCAGTTTCTGCCGGTGAGACTGAATTTAAGGCTATGGCAATTGTTGGCGATACACCTGGACCTGTTTCTCCCTGTGGTGCCTGTCGTCAGGTAATGAATGAATTCTCGCCAGGGATGGATCTTCATTTATACAATCTGGCTGAAGATAAAGAATTTACTACAGCAGCTGAATTGCTGCCAGGCTTTTTTACTTCAGAGGATATGAATAAATAATGGCTTTTAAATCAGGTTTTATAACTGTTGTAGGCAGGCCTAATGTTGGTAAATCTACCCTGGTTAATAGATTGATTGGCGAAAAAGCTGCGATTGTTTCAGCCCGGCCCCAGACTACCAGGCAGAAGATAAAGGCTATTTTAACTACTGATAAATTTCAGGCTGTTTTTGTTGATACCCCAGGGGTTCATAAAGTTAAGAACAAACTTGATGAATATATGCTGGATCAGATTTATAGCAGTTTAAAAAATATAGATTTGATTTTTTTTGTTGTTGATAGTACTTCTGGTTTTGGAAAAGGAGACCAATTTATTTTTGACCAGATTAAGGATGTTGGGACTGAAATCATTCTGGTTGCCAATAAAGCAGATAAAGTCAGTAATAAAAAACTTGTAAATAGACTAAAATTATATCGAGAAAAAACTGGTTTAGAACCGGTTGCTATTTCAGCAACCCAGGGCAAGGGTTTTGATAATCTTGAGAGGATATTAATTGAAAAGTTACCTGAAGGTCCGAAATATTACCCTGAAGAGATGTTTACCGACCAACTGGAACGGGATTTAGTAGCTGAATTAATCAGGGAGCAGATTTTTCATTTATTAAGAGATGAAATTCCTTATGGAACTGCCATTATGGTTGAGGAGATAAAAGAGCGAGATGATGGCATGATTTATGTAAGGGCAAATATTTATGTTGAAAGATCCAGTCATAAGGGAATTATCATCGGCAAGAATGGAAAGATGCTAAAGAAAATCGGGCAAATGGCCAGAGAAGAGATTGAAAAGTTAAAAGGCAGTCAGGTTTTTCTTGATCTCTGGGTAAAAGAGAAGAAAAAATGGCGGAAAAATGAACTCTGGTTAAAAAGATTTGGCTATAAAGATGAAAATTAAGCAGGAGTATTATTTTTAATCGAGAATATAAAAATAGATGACTTTAAAAGAATTATAGTAAATTTATTTATATTTTAGTTAAGGAGTGAAAATAAAAATGGCAATTAAACCTAAAGATATGGCTAAAATGATTGATCATACCTTTTTAAAACCTACAGGTAAAGTGGAAGATATAAAGAAATTATGTGAGGAAGCTCTGGAATACGAGTTTGCTACAGTCTGTGTTCACCCTATATTTGTTCCCTATGCCAATAAATTATTAAAAGATAGTTCAGTTAAAGTTACTACTGTTATTGGATTTCCTCTAGGGGCCAATACAACTGAAACAAAGGCGTTTGAGACCAGGAATGCAATTAAAAATGGTGCTCAGGAGATTGATATGGTAATGAATATAAGTGCCTTTAAATCAAAAGCCTTTGATCTGGTCAAATCAGATATTAAATCAGTAGTTGATTCGACAAATACTGCCGGGATTACTTCAGATATTATTGTTAAGGTAATTCTTGAAACCTGCTATCTAGAAGAAGATGAGATAGTTAAGGCCTGCGAAATTGCAAAAGATGCAGGGGCAGATTTTGTTAAAACTTCTACTGGATTCGGGTCAGGAAATGCCACAGTCGAAGCTGTTAGCGTTATGAGAAAAACAGTTGGTAGAGATGTTGGGGTCAAAGCTTCAGGTGGAATCAAGAACTTTAAAGATGCCCTGGCTATGCTTGATGCCGGTGCTAATAGAATTGGAGCCAGTTCTGGCGTTGAAATAGTAACTGATGAAGTAGACTAGATTTAAAGTGGCTGAAAAAAGTACTGAAGCAGTTGTTTTAAAACGCTCAGATTTAGGAGAGAAAGATCAGTTAATTACTTTTTATACAAAAAAAGCCGGTATTTTAAGGCTGGCCTTTGGTGGTGGCAAGTCATTTAAAAGTTCTCATCTCGGGTTAATTCAGCAGTTTAACTGGCTTGATTTAACTTATTATGATAGTGATGGTTTAGGTAAAATAATAGATGTTAACTCCAAACATAAATTTCCAGGCATAAAAGATGATTTCAATAAACTTTCATATGGCAGTTATATCTTAGAATTTTGTTATTTAAGCGGTACTGCTGAGATGAATCCTTTGTATTTTAATCACCTGATTCTGAGCCTGATTAAGTTAGAAGGTATTGAAAAAGAGATTCAATATAAAAAATTGATGGTAATTTTTAATACAGCTGCGCTAGCTTTGTTAGGTTATCCCTTCCAATTAATCTGCTGTGATGACTGTAATGGCTTAGATAGGGAGATTGATTATTATTTTTTGATTGAAGAGGGGAAATTTTTCTGCCAGGAAGCTGTTCCAGATAACTATCAGAGAGATCTGGCAGTGATTTTAAATAAAAATGAGGTTAAATTCTTGCTTCGTTCAAAAGAAAAAGGTTTTGGTGCTGATAGATTTCCAGTGATAACTGAGCAAGGCTTTAATAAGTTAAATAAACTATTATTAGATTTTATTAAATATCATTTAGATTTAAACTTTAAGGCACTAAGTATGCTTGATCTGTATAGCTAGCAGTACCTCGTCCCTTACGGGGTGGGGTATTTTTGATTTAATTAAAATGTTACTATGAGGGAGATGGTTTTATGTTATTTCAGGATATTATTCAGAAGTTGAGCCAATACTGGGGTGAGCAGGGATGCGTTATAGAACAACCATATGATATAGAGGTAGGGGCAGGAACTATGTGTCCAGGTACATTTTTAAGGGCCTTAGGTGATAAGCCCTGGAATTCAGCCTATGTTCAACCTTCAAGAAGGCCACAGGATGGCAGATATGGTGATAATCCGAATCGAGTTCAGAGACATTTTCAATTTCAGGTTATTATGAAACCTTCACCTGAAAACATTCAGGATCTTTATCTTGAGAGTTTAGGAGAATTGGGTATTGATCCCCTTGAACATGATATCCGTTTTGTTGAAGATAACTGGGAGGCGCCAACTTTAGGATCCTGGGGGCTTGGCTGGGAAGTCTGGCTAGATGGCATGGAAATTACTCAGTTTACATATTTTCAGCAAGTTGGCGGTTTAGATGCCAGACCTGTAACTGTTGAGCTTACCTATGGGCTTGAAAGAATTGCTATGTATCTTCAGGAGGTAGAAAATGTATATGATCTTACCTGGGTTGAAGGAGTAACTTATGGTGATATTTATTATCGTAATGAATATGAACAGTCTAAATATAATTTTGAAGTAGCAGATGTCTCCAGGCTTCATAGATTATTTGATGATTTTGAAGCCGAGGCCGAGGAAGCATTAGCTGATGATCTGGCTCTGCCTGCTTATGATTATACTTTAAAAACTTCTCATGTTTTTAATATACTTGATGCCCGGGGTGCTATTAGTGTAACAGAGAGGACCAAATATATTAAGCGGGTTAGAAATCTGGCTCAGAAGACAGCTAAAGTATATCTGGCAGTTCAGAATGAAAAGGAGGATTCAGGTAATGAGTAATAAATTAATATTTGAGCTAGGAACTGAAGAAATTCCGGCCAAAATGGTCGTTAATTTAAGAAATAATTTGCTGAGACTGGCTAAAGAAAGCTTTGCAGAAGAATTAATAGATTATGAGAACCTAGAAGTTTATTCAACCCCCAGGAGGCTTGTTCTCTCTGGTGAAGGTTTATCAGATAAACAGGCTGATCGGGAGGAGATTGTTCGAGGCCCATCAGTTGAAATAGCCTTTGATGATGATGGAAATCCTACAAGAGCTGGTCAGGGATTTGCCAGGGGTCAAAAGCTGGAAGTAGATGACTTAGTTGAAAGAGAAGGCTATTTATATGCCGAAAAGGTCATAGAAGGAGAACCGACAACTGAAGTTTTAGGAAGAATTCTCCCGGATATCATTGATAAATTGCCCCAACCTCAAAAGATGCGCTGGGGAGATAATGATTATCGTTTTATCAGGCCTATCCGCTGGATTATGGCTTTGCTAGGGGATCAAATAATAGAATTTGAGCTGGCAGGATTGAGTTCAGATAGATTTAGCAATGGCCATAGATTTTTAGGAGATTCTGAATTCAGAATAGATAAGGCAGGCGACTATTTCGAAAAGTTAAAAGAAGAAGCAGTGATTGTTAATCAAAATGAGCGGGAAGAAATGATTTTGGCTCAAATAGATAATATATTAGCTGAAAATGAAGAAATTTATCTGTCTGAAGGTTTACTGGCAGAGGTAGTTAATCTAATTGAATATCCTACAGCCTTTAAAGGGCAATTTAAAGATGAGTTTTTAGAATTACCTGAAGAAGTACTGACGACTTCTATGATTGAACACCAGAGATATTTTCCTGTTATTAAATCTGGTCAATTATATTCTGCATTTATTGGAGTTAGAAATGGAGATGTAGAAAAGCTAGATAATGTGATAGATGGTAATGAGAAGGTTATTAGAGCCAGATTATCTGATGCAGTTTTCTTTTATAATGATGATATTTCTAAAGAACCTGACTATTTCAATGAAAAACTTAAGGAGATAGTTTATCAGGAAGAACTTGGTTCTTTAGCTGATAAGGTTAAGAGATTAAAGCAGATATCAAGTGAATTAGCAGAATTAGTTGGTTTAACCGGCAATGATAGAGATGATTTAATCAGGGCTGCTGAACTGGCTAAATTTGACCTGGCCACAAGTATGGTCAGAGAATTTGCATCTCTCCAGGGAATCATGGGGGCTAAATATGCTGCTGAAAAGGGTGAATCTCAAGATGTAGCTAAAGCTATCGGTCAGCATTATAAACCGGCAGGAGCTGGTGATAGTTTACCAGAAAATATTGAGGCAGGGCTTTTGAGTATTGCCGATAAGATTGATGATATAGTAAGTAATTTTTATTTAGGAAATATCCCTACAGGAAGCCAGGATCCCTTTGCTCTAAGGAGAAAGGCTACCGGGATTATAAGAATAATCCTGACTGGTAAGATTGAACTAGAATTGGATAGTTTAGTTAAGATAGCCAGTAATCTTCTTAAAGCAGGTGCAGAGACTGAAGAGAAGGTTTTTGACTTCTTTAAACAGAGAATAAAAAATTATTTTTCTGAAAATGGGATTAGATATGATGTTTTAGATGCAGCTATGGCAGTTGATTTTTATGATCTTAAAGATCTTAACAATAGACTGGAAGCAATTATGAAATTTAGAAATAAAGATTATGATCGTTTTGTTAAGCTTTTATATGGCCTGCAGAGATGCGGGAATCTTGCTGCCCAGGCCGAGGGTCTGGAAGAGATTAAGCCAGATTTAATCAACGAAACTGAAGAGAAGGCCCTCTATACTGAATATGTTAAAATTAATGATAAAATAAAAAGTTATTTTGATAGAGATGATTATTATCAGGCCCTAGAAGAAATTGCTGCTCTTAAGGATATGGTCGATAATTTCCTTGATAATATAGTTGTAATGGTAGATAATAACGAAGTTAGAAAGAATAGAATAGTTTTACTTGAAAGGGTTTCCAGATTAGTTAAGCCAGTTATGGATATCAATGAGATAGCTTTAGATGAAAATTAGGGAGGCATTTTGCCATGGACGACAAAAAAACTGTATATGTAGTTTCTGATTCTTTGGGAGAGACTGCCAATAGTGTAGTTGATGCTGCTGCCAGTCAATTTGATACTGATAGAATAGAAACAATTAAATTTTCTCACATTAAGACTGTTAGAGAGTTAAAGAATATTGTCCTGAAAGCTGTTGATAAAGATGCCATGATTGTATATACATTGATTAATCCAGAATTAAGAAAAGAATTTTATACATTTGGACGAGAAAGAGATATTATTATGATTGATGTTATGGGACCTATAATGGAGAAAATGGAAGATATGCTTAATTCCAAGCCAGTATTGCAACCAGGTATAAGGCATCAACTAGACCAGAATTATTTTAAAAGGGTTGAGGCAATGGAATTCACAGTAAAATATGATGATAGAAATGACAAAAAAGGTATAGAACTGGCTGATGTTGTTCTTATTGGTGTATCAAGAACTTCAAAAACACCTCTCTGTATTTATTTATCTTACCGGGGATATAAGGCAGCTAATATTCCACTTGTACCTGAGGTTGATGTTCCTAACTTATTATATGAAAACCCAGAAAATAAGGTGATTGGCCTGACAATAGATCCTCTTTTATTAAATGAAATAAGACTTGAGAGATTAAAGGCTTTAGGCTTAAGTCAGGATAGTCAGTATGCTTCAATAAAAAGGATCAATGAAGAGTTGGACTATGCCGAGAAAGTCATGAAAAAAATTGGCTGTCCGGTGATTAATGTTACAAATAAATCGATTGAGGAATCGGCCAACGAATTACAGGAATATTTTTAAATGTTTACCCGGCGAGATTTAGAAAAAATAGAAGTTGAAAAGCTCTCGGCAAGGGCTCAGTTTAGTTCTAAAAGTAAGGGTAGAAGAGTTGATGAAGAACTCTGTGAATATAGAATGATATTCCAGCAGGATAGAGATAGAATAATTCATTCAAAGGCCTTCAGGCGTTTAAAACACAAAACTCAGGTCTTTATTTCTCCTATGGGCGATCATTTCAGGACTAGATTAACCCATACTCTGGAAGTATCTCAAATTTCAAGGACTATTGCCCGGGCTCTTGGCTTAAATGAAGATTTAACTGAAGCGATTGCTCTGGCCCATGATCTTGGTCATACTCCTTTTGGCCATGCCGGCGAAGAGGTTTTAAACAGGCTTTCTAAAAAAGGTTTTCAGCATAATCGGCAGAGCTTGAGGGTGGTTGATAAGTTAGAAAGTAGAAATGGAGGCCAATCTGGACTTGATTTGAGTTATGAAGTAAGAGATGGCATTTTAAATCATACAGGTGAAAAACTGCCTGAAACACTTGAGGGCCAGATAGTTAAAATTGCTGATAGAATTGCTTATATTAATCATGACCTTGATGATGCTATGAGGGCAAATATTATCTGCCTGGGTGATATACCTGCTAGTTGTATAGAGATCCTGGGTAAGAGGCAATCTGATCGTATAGATGTTATGGTTAAAGATATAATAGTTACCAGCTCTGAAAGTGAGATAATAGAAATGTCTGATGAGATAGATGAAGTAACAAATGAGCTGAGAGATTTTCTTTTTAGTAATGTGTATATTGGCTCTAAAGCAAAAGTGGAAGAAGAAAAAGCTCAAAAGCTTTTGGAGAAATTATATTATTATTACTTTGAAAACCCCAAATCAATGCCTGCAGAATTTTATAATAGGTTAATAGAAGAAGATAAAGAACAGGCTGTAATAGATTATATAGCAGGCATGACTGATCGCTATGCAATAAATCAGGGAAGAGACCTTTTCATACCGGCATCTTCTTTCTTTTAGAAGGATGCAGGATTTTAAATAATTATAACGAAATATAATATAGGATTGATAATTATGGCTTCTATATCAAGAGATATAATTAATAGAATAAAAGCTGAAATTGATATTGTTGAGTTGGTCGGGGAGTATGTAGACCTGAAAAGCTCAGGGAAGAATTATGTGGCATTATGTCCATTTCATCAGGAAAGCACTCCTTCTTTTACTGTGAATCCCAATAAACAGTTTTATTATTGTTTTGGCTGTGGGGCTGGAGGAGACTCAATTAATTTTATTCAGGAAATTGATAATTTATCTTTTCAGGAATCAGTACTCACTTTAGCTGAAAGGGCAGGCGTTGAAGTAGATATAAAAGGCGGAATTGATAAAGAAAAGATGAAGTTAAGGGAGGCTATATTTTCTGCAAATCAATTGGCTTCTAAATTTTATAATTATCTGCTTTTAAATAAAGATATAGCAATTGAAGCCAGAGAATACCTCAATGACCGGGGATTCAATGAAGAGGATATTAAAAAATTTAATTTAGGATATGCTCCAGATAGCTGGAGGGCTTTATATAATTTTCTTTCTGATAAAAATTTTAGTCAAGAGGTATTATTAAAATCTGGTCTAATAGCAGCCGGGAAAAATAATAGCTATTATGATCGTTTTAGAGGTAGAGTTATTTTTCCAATTTATAATGTTAGATCAGAGGTTATTGGCTTTGGAGGGCGAATTATTGATCCAGAAGATTTTCCTAAATATTTAAATTCACCTGAAAGCCCAGTGTTTTCTAAGAAAAAATTATTATATGGTCTTAATATATCAAAAGAGGGTATTCAAAATAAAAATGAAGCAGTTATAGTAGAAGGTTATACTGATGTTTTAACTGCTCATAAATATGGTTTAAATAATTTTGTTGCTTCCTTAGGTACAGCTTTAACCCGGGAGCAAGCAAATTTATTAAAAAGATATTGTGATAAAGTATATATAGCTTATGACGCTGATACAGCAGGGGATAAGGCAACACTAAGGGGATTGGAAATTCTGCGTCAGGCAGGACTGGATGTGGCTATTATAGAGTTGCCTGAGGATCTTGATCCAGATGACTATATAAAAAATAATGGTAGTGATGCTTTTATAGATCTTGAATCTAAAGCTCCAGATTTAATTGAATATAGACTTGATTTAATTATGGAAAAATATCAAGACCAATCTGCAAATAGCAGGTTGAAAGCAGCAAAAGCAGGGGTTGAATTCCTTGCAACTATCAAAGATGAATTGACCCAGGATGCCTATGCAAAGGTTCTGGCAGAGAAGACTGAGATCGGTTATGAAGAGATAAAAAGCAAGATAGAAAAAGTAAAGAAAGAAAAAAAGAAATCAAGGCGATGGAAGCAGAGAAATAAAGTTCAGGAAAAAAATAGAGAAGAGGATACAAATGACCCGGAATGGCAGGTATTGGCTTATATGTTGCAAAATCAGGATTATCGTGAGTTTGGACTTGATAAATTGAACCCTGCTTACTTTTCTGAGAATACCGCTGAAATTGCCAAACAGCTCTGGGAAGATATTGAGATTACTGCCACAGAAGTTATTTCTACTCTGGCTGAGGAGAAAAGAGATAATTTAGCCAGATATTTTTTAACTAAAGATAGTTTGCCATCAAAAAATGGATTTAAAAACTTGATTAAAGAAGTAAGAAAAGGTAATATAGAGGATGAGATTAGTAATATTTTATTTGAATTAAAGAATGCCAAGGATTGCAATTATATAAATAATTTATTATTGTATTACAAAAGGTTATTAAGATTAGAAAGGAGGGACGTATAATGTCAGATGATTATGCAAGTCCCGGTAAGATTAAAGAAGTTAAAAAATTGATTAACCATGGGAAAAAAGAAGGAAAATTGACATATAAAGAAATCATGGATGCCTTAGAAGATGTTGAACTTGATTCCAATGATATTGAAGAGGTTTATGATATCTTTAATGATATGGATATAGATGTAATTGAAGAAGGAGAAGAGGAATCTGAAGAAACAAATGATTTAGATTTATCTATTCCCCAGGGAGTTGGAATTGATGACCCTGTTAGAATGTATTTAAAGGAGATAGGCAAGGTTGATCTTTTAACAGCTGAAGAAGAGGTTAGTATTGCCAAAAGAATTGAAGAAGGTGATGAATTAGCCAGGCAGGAACTTATTGAAGCAAATTTAAGATTGGTTGTAAGTATTGCCAAAAAATATGTTGGTAGAGGCTTATTATTTTTAGACCTTATTCAGGAAGGTAATATGGGCTTGATGAAAGCTGTTGAAAAATTTGATTATACCAAGGGATATAAATTTAGCACCTATGCAACCTGGTGGATTCGTCAGGCAATAACCAGAGCCATTGCAGACCAGGCCAGAACTATAAGAATTCCTGTTCATATGGTAGAGACGATTAATAAGTTAATCAGGGTTTCAAGACAGCTTCTGCAGGAATTAGGAAGAGAGCCTACTCCTGAAGAAATAGGAGAAGAGATGGATTTAAGTTCTGATAAAGTAAGAGAAATTATGAAGATTTCTCAGGAACCAGTTTCTCTTGAAACTCCGATTGGAGAAGAAGAAGATAGTAACTTAGGAGACTTTATCGAAGATGAAGATGCTCCAGCTCCTGCCAGCGCTGCCTCTTATTCTCTTTTAAAAGAGCAGATTGATCAGGTTCTTGACTCATTAACTGATAGAGAGAAAAGAGTTCTTGAATTAAGATATGGTATTGAGGATGGAAGACCTCGTACTTTAGAAGAGGTTGGCAAAGAGTTTGGAGTAACCAGAGAGAGAATAAGGCAGATAGAGTCAAAAGCCTTGAGAAAACTCCGCCATCCTACCAGAAGTAAAAAATTAAAAGATTATCTGGATTAACCCTTGACGAATTAAAGTTTTTAGGCTATAATGTTAGATGTGCTAAGGAAATTTTAATAGGGCCCATAGCTCAGTTGGTCAGAGCAATCGGCTCATAACCGATTAGTCCCAGGTTCGAGTCCTGGTGGGCCCACCATGTAATTAATTAGCCTTGTTCTTTTATGGAGCAGGGTTTTTATTATATTTAAGGGGGTAAATTATGATTACTGTAAGTGAGATTGCTGGCAAAATTAATAAATTAGCTCCTTCTTTTTTAGCAGAAAATTGGGATAATATTGGATTGCAGGTGGGTAATCCTGACTGTTCTGTTAATAAAATAGGGGTTGCTCTAGATGCTACACCAGAAATTATTAATGAGGCGATTGAAAAAGAATGTCAGTTATTAATAGTTCATCACCCATTAATTTTTAATGGAATCAAGAATGTTCATACCGGTAATACTACCGGGAAAATTATTACTAAAGCTATTCAATCTCAGTTAAGCATAATTGCTGCTCATACAAATGTTGACCATGCTGAAAATGGTTTGAATGATTATTTAGCTAATATTTTAAAACTTTTTGATGTAAAAAACTTAAGCAAGCAACTGCCTTTGAAAAAATTTATCGGTTATATTCCAGAATCAGATTTTGAAAAAGTTAGAACTGCCCTTTTTGATGCTGGTGCAGGCAAATTTGGCAACTATGATCAGGTTAGTTTTTCTTCTCAGGGTAATGGTTCATTTAGACCATTAGAAGGAAGCAATCCAACTAAAGGTAATCATGGAGAAAGGGCTGAAGTTTTAGAATATAGATTAGAAGTTATTGTTGATGAGAGAGATTTAGATAGAATTATTTCTACTTACTATCAAGTTCATCCTTATGAAGAGCCAGTTTTTGATATATTTCAGCCTGAACAACTCCAGGGTGAATATCTGCCAGCTAGAATTGGATTTATAAATAATAAAATGAAATTAGCTGATTTTGCAAATTTCGTGAATAATAAATTAAATCTGGATTATGTTCAGGTGGCAGGAAAAAAAGATAAAGAAATTAAAAAAGTAGCAATAGCTTGTGGAAGCGGGTCTGATTTTATCAAAGCTGCATCGAGACAGGGCGCAGATGTCCTGGTTACTGGTGATGTTAAATATCATGAGGCTCAATCTGCCCTTGAATCTGGTATTGCATTAATAAATGCTGGCCATTATGGCACAGAAAAAGTTTTTTCAGACTTGATTATTAATTATTTAGATGATATAGAGTATTCTTCTGCCGATAAACCTGATATAATAAAATTAGAAGAGCAAGAACCTATCTGGAAATTATATACTACTTGATATTAATCGTGATTGGTGCTATAATAAATAAGGCTAAAAAATAAACTTTTCTTGTAAGTTGGCCGGATGGTCGCAGTTTCTGATTGAAACTGAGGAAAGTCCGGGCTCCACAGGGCAGGATGCTGGGTAATACCCAGTGGAGGCGACTCCCAGGCAAGTGCCACAGAAAAAATACCGCTGTTTTATACAGTAAGGGTGAAATGGTGAGGTAAGGGCTCACCAGAGTTCAGGTGACTGAACTGCTAGGTAAACCCCATCTGGAGTAAGTCCAAATAGAGAGGAAATAAAGCTGCCCGCTTTTCCTTCGGGTAAGGACGCTAGACATCTATAGGTAACTATAGATGCAGATAGATGACCATTTAAGACAGAACCCGGCTTATAGGCCAACTTACTATTATTTTATTCCCATGGCATTGCCATGGGCTTATTTGATTGAAAATTTGTTTGTTTTATGTTAAAATTAACTGCAGTATCTATGTAGGAGGGATTGATATGGCTGGTCATTCTAAATGGGCCAATATAAAGCATAAGAAGCAGAAAGAGGATAGAAGAAGAGCTAAATTATTTTCTAAGCTAAGTAAGCGAATTGCTGTGGCTGCTCGTGAAGGTGGCGGCGACCCTGAAATGAATGCTGAGCTTAGAATGGTTATTGATAAAGCAAGAGAAAATAATATGCCTAATGAAAATATTGAAAGAGCTATTAAAAGAGGCACTGGCGAATTAGAAGGTGTTGAATATGAAAGTTTTGATTATGAAGGGTATGGCCCGGAAGGGGTAGCTCTTTATCTGGAAATAACTACAGATAATAGGAATCGTGCAGCTTCTGAGATCCGTCATATTTTATCTGATAACGGAGGTAATTTAGGAGAATCAGGTTGTGTTGCCTGGATGTTCGATAGAAAGGGCCAATTAGTATTGGATAATTCAGGTGATAGTTTTGATGAAGATGAAGTTTTTTTAGAAGCTCTGGAGGCAGGGGCTGAAGATGTTAAACTTGAGGGTGAGATTATCAGGATTTTAACTGACCCTAAAGAATTCATCTCTGTTAAAGAAGAATTAGAAGAAAATAATTATGAATTTAAAGATTCTGATATTGTTATGTTACCAAATAATACTGTTGATCTTGATAAAACAGGTGCAAAAAAAGTCCTCAACTTAATGGATGAGTTGGAAGATCATGACGATGTTCAGGAGATATATGCTAATTTTAATATTCCTGAATCAGTTCTTGAGGAAATAGAAGAAGAGTAATTTTTGATTCTTAATTTTTCAGGACACTGATAAAATCAGTGTCTTTTGATTTTACTGTCGGGGGTGTTTTTTTGAGAATCATGGGGATAGATCCAGGTCTGGCTACATTAGGCTATGCTTTTTTAGAAAAAAATAATAATTCATTCCAGTTAATTGATTATAATGTTATTAAAACCTCATCTGATATAACTGACGTTAAAAGATTGAAGAAAATATATGATAGACTTCAAGATTTAATTAAAAATTATAACCCTGATTGTATGGCTGTTGAAGAACTTTTTTTTAATAAGAATGTTAAAACAGCAATAAGAGTTGGGCAGGCAAGGGGAGTAATTTTATTGTCAGGTGCAGATGCTGGTTTAAAGGTGTCAGAATATACCCCATTACAGGTTAAACAGGCTGTAGTTGGATATGGTAGAGCAAGTAAGCATCAGGTACAACATATGGTTAAAGCTTTATTAAATTTAGAGTCGATTCCAGAACCAGATGATGCAGCAGATGCTTTAGCTGTAGCAATCTGTCATGGCCATAATTATGGCTTTAATAAAAGATGGGGTGACCAGATTTGATTGGATATTTAAATGGAGAAGTAATTGATGTTAAAACAGAAAAATTAATTGTATCTGTAAATGGGGTTGGCTATCAAGTTAATTTGCCAGCTGCCTTTAGTTATTACCAGAACGGAGATAATTGTGAACTTTTTATATATACCTATGTTCGCGAAGATACTTTAGAATTATTTGGTTTTAAAGAAAAAGAAAGCAAAGAATTATTTATTAAATTATTGTCTGTCTCTGGGATAGGCCCTAAAGTTGCTTTAAATATAATATCGACTCTTTCACCAGGAAAGTTTGCCCAGGCAATAGTTAATGAAAACATAAATGTTTTAAAGCAAGTAAGTGGTATTGGTCCAAAGAGTGGTCAAAGATTGATTTTAGAGTTAAAGGATAAACTGGATGATATTTTACTGGCTTCTGATAGTGGAACTGGTTCAACAACTTTAGCTCATGATGATGAACTTTATTCTGCTTTAAATAATCTTGGTTATCAGGACAGTGAAATTAATCAGGCAGTTAATAATCTAGGTAACAATTTATCTGGAGATCTGGAAGATAAAATAATGCAAGTATTAAATTATCTCGGCAAGGAGTAGGATAATATGGATCAAGAAAGAGTTGTTACTCCTGAAGAAAAACAGGATGATGAGTTTGATAAAACGCTTAGGCCTAAGCAATTAAAATATTATGTTGGACAGAAAAAAGTTAAAGAAAAGTTAAAAATATTTATTCAGGCAGCCAGGCAGAGGGGAGAAGCTCTGGACCATGTGATGTTATACGGTCCTCCAGGGCTTGGTAAAACGACTCTTGCCAATATTATTGCTAATGAATTAAATGTCAATATTCATACTACCAGTGGCCCGGCTATTGAACGTCCTGGGGATTTAGCCAGTATTCTAACTAATTTAAATAGTAAGGATATTCTTTTTATTGATGAGATTCACAGATTAAATCGGATGGTGGAAGAAGTATTATATCCTGCTATGGAAGATTATGGATTGGATATAATGATAGGTAAGGGGCCATCTGCAAGATCTGTAAGGTTGGATTTACCTGAATTTACTCTGGTTGGTGCTACAACGAGGGCAGGACAGTTATCTTCCCCTTTAAGAGATAGATTTGGTGTTATAAACAGGCTGGAATTTTATAATAATAAAGAACTTAGTCAGATTGTTCAGAGGTCAGCCAGGATTCTTGGAGTTGAAATATCTGATGATGGTTCAGAAGAAATTGCCTGTCGTTCCCGTGGCACTCCGCGGATAGCTAATCGCTTATTGCGGAGAGTAAGAGATTATGCTGAAGTTAAAGCAGATGGGGTGATTACTCCTGATGTAGTCAGTAAGGCTCTTAATTTACTGGAAATTGATGAATTAGGATTGGACAGATTGGATTATAGGCTTTTAAAGTCAATTATTAATAAATTTGGTGGGGGGCCAGTAGGTTTAAAGACTATTTCAGCTGCTATTAGTGAAGAGGCAGAAACGATTGAAGATGTTTATGAGCCTTATTTATTACAACTTGGTTTTTTAGAAAGAACCCCTCGGGGAAGAAAAGCCACCAAACTTGCTTATAAACATTTGAATATTAATACCAAAAAGAGTGATGAAAAATCTTTGTTTGATTAGTTTTATGTGGAGGTATATTGATGAAAACATCTGATTTTGATTATGATTTACCGGAAGAATTAATTGCCCAGGAACCTGCAGATCAAAGAGATCATTCTAGACTGATGGTTTTAAATAAATCTGGAGATTTGCTAGATGACCTGAAATTTTATCAGTTAAAAAAATATTTACAGCCAGGGGATCGTCTTGTCTTTAATAGTAGCAAAGTAATCCCTGCCAGGTTATTTGGTAAAAAAGAAATTTCTGGCATAGAGATTGAGATCTTATTATTAACTGAGTTGGCTCCAGACCGCTGGGAAGTATTAGTTAACCCCGGTCGCCGTGTAAAAAAGGGAACTAAAATACGATTTGATAATGAATTAATTGCTGAAGCTGTAGAATATACTGATTTTGGTGGCAGAGTTTTAGAGTTTAAGCCTGAAGGCAATTTGAGATCAAAGCTTGATGATTTAGGCGAAATGCCACTACCACCTTATATTAAGAAGAAGCCAGATAATCCTAATAGATATCAGACAGTTTATGCTGACAAAGAGGGTTCTGCCGCAGCTCCAACAGCAGGCTTACATTTTACAGATCAAATTCTTAAAGAGCTTGAGGAATATGGCGTTGGTTTAAGCTACTTGACTTTACATGTTGGTTTAGGGACATTTAGACCTGTAAAAGTTGATGATGTTGAAGAACATGATATGCATGAAGAATACTATGAAATTGACAAAAAAACTGCTAATGATATAATGGATACGAAAAATAAGGGAGGCCGAGTTATATCAGTAGGCACTACCTCTGTTAGAGCCCTGGAGTCTGCAGCATCTTCTATCATAGAAAGGCAAGGCTCAAAGGGTTGGACTGATATTTTTATTTATCCAGGCTATAATTTTAAAGTAATTGATGGACTTTTAACAAACTTTCATCTCCCGGAATCAACTTTAATAATGTTAGTAGCTGCCTTAATTGGTAAAGAGAAAGTTTTGGAAGCTTATCAACATGCAATTAAGGAAAAATACAGATTTTATAGCTTTGGAGATGCAATGATTATAATTTAAATATTGGAGAAGATAATATGGCTTTTGAATTTAAAATTAAAAATAAATGCAATAAATCTTTGGCTAGAGAAGGATCAATTGATATAGATGGAAAAACTATAGATACCCCTATATTTATGCCTGTTGGCACTCAGGCAACTGTTAAATCACTTAGGCCTGAAGATTTAAAAGAATGTGGAGCAAGCATAATACTTGCTAATACTTATCATCTGTATTTAAGACCAGGCTCTGATTTAATAGCCAATGCAGGTGGATTGCATAAGTTTATGAACTGGGATAGGTTGATATTAACAGATAGTGGAGGTTTTCAGGTTTTTAGTCTCTCTGACTTGAATGAAATCAAAGAAGAAGGGGTTTATTTTCAGTCTCACCTTGATGGGTCTAAACATTTTATTTCACCGGAAAAATCAATTAAAATCCAGAAGGATTTAGGTGCAGATATTATTATGGCCTTTGATGAATGTGCTCCTTATCCTGCTGAAAAAAGTTATGTTAAAGAATCTCTGGAAAGAACTCTTCGCTGGGCCAGAAGATGTAAAGAAGAAATGGTTGGGGTGGATAGTCAGCATTTATTTGGGATAGTTCAGGGAGGTACTTATCCTGAATTAAGAAAAGTTAGTGCTAGAGAGACAATTAAAATGGATTTTCCTGGTTACGCTATTGGTGGTTTAAGTGTTGGCGAGGAGACAGAATTAATGCATGAAATGCTTGATGTAACTGTTCCAGAATTGCCAGAGAGGAAGCCCAGGTATCTAATGGGAGTAGGCACACCTGAAGACTTGATAGAAGGAGTGCGCAGAGGTATTGATATGTTTGATTGTGTAATGCCAACTAGAATTGCCAGGCATGGAAGCATCTATACTTCTCAGGGAAGAATTACTATTAGAAATGCTTCCTATAGTGAAGATTTAAATTCTCCTGATCCAGAATGTAATTGTTATGTATGTAGAAATTACAGTAGAGCATATATCAGACATCTTCTTAATAGAAATGAAATTTTGGGAGTTATCTTAACCAGTTATCATAATATATACTTTTTACTTGATTTGATGGCTAAAATAAGAAAAAGTATTGGCGAAGGTTGTTTTAATGATTTTGCAGAACAGTTTTATAGTAATTATTTAGATTAAGTGGATTGTCTCTTACTAATCTTCAATAAAATGAAGGATTATTAAGATTTTTGTTGAATATAAAAAAAGATGGATAATGAATTAACAAAGAATATAAGGAGGAGTTTTTTAATGGAACTTATTTTATCATTAGTACCCTGGATTTTAATTTTTGGAGTTTTTTGGTTCTTTTTAATTAGGCCGCAGAAGAAGCAGCAGAAAGAGCATCAGAATATGCTAACTAATCTTCAAGTTGGAGATAAGATTGTAACTGCTGGAGGTATCAAAGGGAAAATAGTTAAGATTAAAGATAATGTTGTTCGTTTAAGAATATCTTCAAATGTTGATATTGATTTATTAAAATCATCAATAAGTCATCTTGATAAGAGTGAAGATGATGAAGAAGAAAATAATGAAAATTAATTGATTTTTTTAATTAGCCTGGATGGAGGTAATTTTTGTGGATAGTAGTGATATTAAAGAATTTGTACAATCTCTAGTTATAGCAGGTGTTTTGGCATTTTTAATTATAACTTTTGTTGCTCAGTCTTTTGTTGTTGAAGGAAGTTCAATGGAAAATACATTACAAAATGGTGAAAGATTAATTGCCAATAAGCTAATTTACCATTTTAGAACTCCTGAGAGAGGAGAGATTGTAGTCTTTACTCCGCAAGGAGCAGAAGATAAAAGATATATCAAAAGAGTTCTTGGTTTGCCTGGAGATAGGATTTATATACGTGATCAGAAGCTTTATATAAATGGTGAACCAGTTGAAGAGGATTATATTAAAGAACCTATGCGTGATATTGGAAGTTCAGGACCATTCGAGGTCCCTGAGGGTAGTTATTTTGTTTTAGGAGATAATAGAAATCATAGTGCTGATAGTAGATTTGAATCTCTCGTAGGCTATGTAAAGGAAGAATCCATTCATGGTAAGGCTTCCTGGGTTTTCTGGCCTTTAACAGAAATGAGAATAATTGAGCATGAAGATTATGCTATTGACAATCAATAAAATTTAATTAATTGTTGCTGGGAGGATGAATATGCGGTATAAGAAGAAACGTCGAATTAAAATAGGCTTGATAATTTTGGTTATTGCATTAGCTGTTGGACTTTATGGGTATTATGGGATTAATTTAGGGCTTGATCTGAAAGGTGGTTCTCATATAGTCTTACAAGCACAACCTACAGAAGATAGAGATATTAATAATGAGGTAATGACTGGTATATTAAGTGTAATTGAAAGAAGAGTTAATCAGATTGGATTATCTGAACCTGTTATTCAGAGGGAAGGCAGTGATAGAATTATTGTCGAGCTGCCTGCAGTAGACAATCCTTCAGAAGCCATCTCTACGATAGGTAGGACGGCTATGCTTACTTTTAGAATTGATGGAGAAGTTGTTATGTCAGGTGAAAATATAGATGATGCTAGAGCAAGTCATGATGAATATGGAAGACCAGTAGTTACATTTAATTTAAATAGTGAAGGTGCAAGAGAATTTGAAAATATCACCAGACAGAATATGGGACAACAAATGGGAGTTTATTTAGATGACGAACAACTGACCAACCCTACTATTCAAGCAGTAATAAGAGAATCTGGTCAGATTACTGGATATGATAGTGTAGAAGAAGCACAGGAACATGCTATTTTAATCCGTGAAGGTGCATTACCTGTCCCGGTAGAAGTTATGGAAAGCAGGACAGTTGGTCCAACTCTAGGAGCTATAGCTATTCAACAGAGTATTAGAGCCGGTCTACTTGGATTACTTTTAGTTGCTGCTTATATTGTTTTTTATTATAAGTTCCCTGGTTTTATTGCAGCAACATCACTTATTATATATGGAATTATATTTATGGGTACTTTATCAGGCTTACAGGCGGTTTTGACTTTACCTGGTATAGCCGGTTTAATATTATCGATTGGTATGGCTGTTGATGCAAATATAATTATATTTGAAAGAATAAAAGATGAAAGACAAAATGGTAAAACATTAAGGGCAGCAATAGATGCTGGATTTAAGAGGGCATATATGACAATAGTTGATGCCAATGTAACCACCCTAATTACAGCTTCAATTCTTGCTTATTTTACCAGTGGAACTGTTAGAGGTTTTGCCGTTACTCTTATAATAGGTATAGTAGTAAGTATGTTTAATGCATTTTTTATAACAAGGACTCTTATAGATCTAAGTTCAGGTACGAGTCTTTTACAGTCTGCAAGTGCTTTTGGTGTTAGGGAGGGGTAATGTTCAATGAAATTTACTAGAAATCTGGATTTGATGTCAAAAAAGAAAATATGGTTTACTGTATCTATTGTTTTAATGGTTGCATCACTTTTATTTTTAATTATTAATGGATTAAATTTAGGTATTGATTTTCAGGGTGGTTCTATTATAGAATTATCTTTTTCAGAAGAGGTGAATACCGAGCAGGTTAGAGCAGTTTTAGAGGATATTGATATTGCTACTGAATCACAATTGCAGGAAAGTGGTGATGCTGAAGCATCAGAAACTTCTGGTATAATAATTAGAAGTTCTGAATTAACACAGGATGAAATTCAGGATATAAATAATGCTATGGAAGAAAACTTTGAAGGGACTGAATTATTAAGGAGCGAATCAGTCGGGCCTGTAATAGGGGAAGAATTAAGAAGACAGGCATTACTGGCATTATTGGCTGCAGCAATAGCAATTGTACTATATATAAGTTTCAGGTTTGAGTTTAAATTTGCAATTGTAGCCATTATGACATTAACCCATGATGTTATTTTTACAGTTGGGGTTTTTGCATTACTTGGAAGAGAAGTTAATACAGCCTTTATTGCGGCTTTATTAACAATTATTGGATATTCAATTAATGATACAATTGTTATTTTTGATAGAATAAGGGAAAACATGAAATTATATAAGAGGACTTCATTTATGGAACTTGCAAATAGAGCTGTAGTAGATACATTGCCAAGGTCAATAAATACATCAGCGACTACTTTAGTTGCAATATTAGCGATATATATTTTTGGAGGGGCAGCAATTAAGACATTTATGTTAGCGCTTTTTGTTGGTATGGCAGTTGGTACTTATTCATCAGTATTTGTAGCCAGTCCTATATTAGTCAGCTGGGTAGAGAGAGCTAAATCTGTTAAATAAATAATCTAAGGGGGATTATAAAATGAGTAAGCTAGAAGAATTATTATACCGTGGTATAGGTACCCTTGATTTAACAATTAATAAGTTAGAAGAGTTAGTTCAATCTCTAGTTGATGAGGGTGAATTGACAAAAAAGCAGGGTAAAGAGATAATTGAACGCTGGAAGAATAAAGGTGACCAGCAAAAAGATAAATTTGGAGAAATATTTGATAAAAGATTAGATGATCTCGGGGTAATTAAGAAAGATGAATTTGATAAATTAAAGGAAAGGGTTGCCCGGCTTGAATCTGAATTAAGAAATATAAAAAATGACACATCTCAGAAAAAAACTGAACTATAAAGTGGGATAATAATATGGCCTTAAATATTAGAAAAAAATATAAACATCTTCAAAGATATAGACAGATTAGCCAGGTCTTTGTAAAAAATGGTTTAGGTTTTCTTCTTGATAGATTTGATTTAAAGAAGTTTGTCCCATTAAAAGAAAGATTTGAGATAAGCGATACTCCAGAAAATATTAGCGTGCCAGTTAGATTAAGAAAGGTATTTCAAGAATTAGGCCCAACTTATGTAAAGTTGGGCCAGATATTAAGTACTAGACCTGATATATTTCCTCCTGACTATATAATTGAGTTTAAAAAACTTCAGGATAAAGTTCCTCCTGTTGAATTTAATCAGATAGATAATCTATTAAAAGAAGAATTAGGTCAGGATTATAAAAAGAAGGTTTTTAAAGATTTTGAGAAAGAAGCAACAGCAGGAGCATCAATAGCTCAGACTCATCGGGCTACTTTAAGAAATGGTGAACCTGTTATGGTTAAAGTTCAAAGGCCATTTATTCAGGAAAAAATAAAAGTAGATTTAGGAATAATTACAGATTTAGCTGAATTAGCTGTAGATAGGAACATTTTGCCTGAGTTTATTGACCCAGTTGGTTTAGTTGAAGAATTTAAAGATAGTTTAAAAAAGGAACTTAATTTCAAGCAGGAGTTAGCAAATATTAAAAGATTTCAGGCGAACTTTGCTGATGAAGATTCTATTATAAGTCCTAAAGTATATGAGAAATATTCAACTAGAAGAGTATTAATCATGGAAGAAATAAAAGGGAAAAAGTTAAGTGAAATTGAAAATTTTGATGACATTGAAAATAAAAAACTATCCAGATTAGGTGCACATTCCTTTTTAAAACAGGTAATGATACATGGGTTTTTCCATGCAGATCCTCATCCAGGTAATATCTTTATAATTGGTGGAGATAAAATAGCATATATTGATTTTGGGATGATGGGACAAATTTCAAGTGAAGATAGGGATTTATTTTCTTTACTATTTGCCGCTCTTTTGCGGAGAAATGTTGAGGTTATTACAGATACAATATTAGAAATTGGTAATATGCCTTATGATTTAAATAAAAGAAAATTTAAACTTGATATAGAAGAATTTATTTATAATTATTATAATAGAAAATTAGAGGATATTAATTTCAAGGTATTATTTGAGGATCTACAGAAAATTGTATTCAAACATCATATCAGGCTTCCTCAAGAGTTTTTTCTTTTATTTAGAGCTTTAAGTTTAAATGAAGGAGTGGGTTCAACCTTAGATCCTGAATTTAATATTGTTGAAATAGGTAATGAATTTATTCAGGATTTAGTATTTGATAGGTTGAAGCCTGATAATCTTTTGAAAAAAGTTTCTCTTAAGTTATGGAGATTTGTTAATAATATTAAAGGCTATCCTTCAGATATATCAGAGATATTTGATATGATAAAAGAAGATAGGATATCAATAAACTTTAAACATATGAATCTGGAAAAATTAATTAAAGAAATTGATTTTGCTTCGAATAGACTCTCAATTAGTATGATTATTTCAGCTTTGATAGTTGGTTCTTCTATGATTATTCAATCAGAGGTTGAACCGCTTGTTAGCGGGGTTCCGGTTCTAGGATTTGTAGGATATACTTTAGCAGGTATTATGGGAATATGGTTGGTTATTTCCATTTTAAGATCAGGTAGATTCTAACTCTGATAGATATTATCAGAGTTTTTTTATTATAAGAATATTTATATGTCGACTATTTATATAATTGGACTTATTAAGTTTAATAGTATATAATATTAATGTTGAAAATTAATTAAGGGAGGTTCTATAATGGAGATTAAGAAGTTCATCAGGGAGATACCAGATTTTCCTAAAGAGGGTATTTTATTTAAAGATATCACCCCAATTTTGCAAAATCCTAAAACTTATAAGTATGTTATTGATAAAATGGTTGAATATTATTCTGATTTTGATATTGATTATGTTGCAGCTATTGAAGCAAGAGGATTTTTATTTGGTCCACAGATAGCAATGAAATTAGACAAAGGTTTTATACCAATCAGGAAACCTGGGAAATTACCGGCTGAAGTTATTTCAGCTGAATATGAGTTAGAATATGGTACAAATACTGTTGAAATTCATAAAGATGCAATTAAACCAGGAGATAAAGTATTATTAATAGATGATTTATTAGCAACTGGTGGAACTACTAAAGCGGCAATTGAATTAATAGAAAAACTTGATGGTGAGATTATAGGTATTGGATTTTTATTGGAATTACTTGCATTAAAAGGCAGAGATGAATTAGAAGGCTATGATGTTTTTTCATTAATTAGTGAGTAACTATTTATGTGTTTAAGTTTAGGAGAATTTATATGGATCTTAATAAAATAATTAAAAAAATTAATACTTATATGGAAGATCCAGATATTGAGAAGCTGGAAAAGGCATTTGATCTTTGTCATTCTGCTCACAAAGGTCAATATAGGGTTTCTGGTGAGCCCTACTATGAACATCCTCTTGGGGTAGCTTATATATTATCTGAGCTGGAATTGGATTTAACTACAATAATAGGAGCTTTACTCCATGATGTTTTAGAGGATACAGAAATTAATAGAGAATATATTGTTAAAGAATTTAGTGAAGAAGTCGCTTTGCTTGTTGATGGTGTAACTAAATTAACTAAACTAGAGTTTAAAACAAAGGAAGAACAACAGGCTGAAAGTTTAAGAAAAATGTTTTTAGCTATGGCTGATGATATTAGAGTTGTTCTTATAAAATTAGCTGATAGACTTCATAATATGAGAACTTTAGGATATATGAAAAAATACAAGCAGGTAGAAAAAGCTCAAGAAACACTTGAAATATATGCTCCTCTTGCTCATAGACTTGGGATGTCAAGATTAAAGTGGGAATTAGAAGATTTAAGTTTTAGATATTTAAAACCTGATATGTATTACGAAATTTCTAGAAAAGTTGCTGCAAACAGAAAAGAGAGAGAACAGGAAATTAAAAAAGCTATTTCTCATATTGATGATGAATTATCTGAGCAGGAAATAGAGGCTGAGATTTACGGTAGAGCCAAGCATTTATATAGTATTTATCAGAAGATGGAAAGAAAAGAAGTGGATTTTAGTGAGGTATATGATTTAACGGCTATTAGAGTAATTGTTAATTCTGTAAGGGAGTGTTATGAAGTCCTGGGAATAATTCATGATCTTTGGAAACCTATGCCTGGTAGATTTAAGGATTATATTGCAATGCCAAAATCCAATATGTACCAATCTCTTCATACAACAGTAATTGGTCCCAATGGCGACCCGCTTGAAGTCCAGATTAGAACTCCTGAAATGCATAGAACTGCAGAATATGGTATTGCAGCTCATTGGAGATATAAAGAAGGGGATAATAATAATGAAGTTTTTGAAGAGAAATTATCCTGGTTGAGGCAGATACTTGAATGGCAAAAAGATTTACAAGAGCCCCATGAATTTATTGAAACTTTAAAAATAGATTTATTTGAAGATGAAGTCTTTGTTTTTACACCTCAAGGGGATGTAGTATCATTACCTAGAGGTGGTACTCCAATTGATTTTGCTTATAATATTCATACAGAAGTAGGCCATAGTTGCGTTGGAGCTAAAGTTAATGGAAAGATAGTTCCATTAGAATATAAGCTTGAAAATGGAGATTTTGTTGAAATCTTAACATCTAATAATAGTACAGGACCAACTAGAGATTGGCTAAAATTTGTTAAAACTTCCAGGGCTAGAAGTAAAATTAAACGCTGGTTTAAACAACAACAAAAAGAACAGATTGTTGCAAATGGCAAAAAGACTTTGCTAGAATATTTTGATAAAGAAAAAGTAGAAATTCCTGAATCTGAAAAGAACAAAGTAATGAAAGAATTAGCAAAGAGTTTAGGAAAAGACAACCTAGAGACATTATATGAAGCTATTGGATATGATCAAATAGCTGTAAAACAGGCACTAAAAAAGTTGCCTGATAAATATAAGCAAAAAGAAAAATTGAAGGATTTAATTACTACCCCCAAACAGAAGAGCCCTGATAAGGGTATACAGGTTAAAGGAATGGATGATATTTTAGTAAGAGTAGCCCAATGCTGTAATCCAGTACCAGGTGATGATATAATTGGTTATATAACCAGGGGTAGAGGTGTTTCTGTTCATAGGACCGATTGTCCAAACTTGAAGGATTTAGATGATGAAGACCGATTTATTGATGTTAAATGGAATAACCAAAGGTCAGATTCTTATCAGGTTGATTTAGTTATTAAAGCTGTAAATAAATCAGCGTTATTAAATGATATTACTAGCTTAATTTCTAATGAAAAAATTGAATTACATTCAGTAATTGCTAATAGCAATAAATATAATCAGGCACATGTGAAAATTACAGTAGAATTAAGTAGTAGAGGGCATATGCATGATCTTATAAGGAAGATAGAAAATATTTCTGGGGTTTTATCAGTTAGCAGAGCAAAACCTAGTTAATATAGGAGGCAATCTATGAGAGCAGTTATTCAAAGGGTTCTTGAAGCTGAAGTTAAAGTTGATAATAAAGTAATAGGCTCGATAAATAAAGGTTTATGTGTTTTGCTTGGAGTAGGAAAAGAAGATACAAAAGAAGATGCTGATTATCTGGTTGATAAAATGATTAATTTAAGAGTATTTGATGATGAAGACGGAAAAATGAATTTATCAGCTAAAGATTTAAATAGAGAAATAATGGTTGTTTCTCAGTTCACTCTTTATGGAGACTGTAGGTCAGGAAGAAGGCCAGGATATACTGAAGCAGCTTCACCTGGTAAAGCAGAGGAGTTATATGATTATTTCATAGATAAAGTTAAAGAGACTGAACTAAAATCAGAACATGGAGAATTTAAAGCTTATATGAATTTATCTTTAAACAATGATGGTCCAGTTACTTTGCTGGTTGATAGTAAGAAAGAATTTTAGTTTCTGTTTTGCTGGAGGTGATTAAAAATAGATTATATAAGGTTTGCATTTAACTTCAACTCTGTAAATGGTTATTTAATTTGGGACTCAAATGAAGCTATTGTTATAGATCCAGGTTCTGCAAAAGAGGTTTATCAAATTAAAGATAAGCTTGACGAGCTTGATCTTAATTTGAAATATATTATTAATACGCATAGTCATTTTGATCATATAGGTGGAAATGAATTTTTGAAAGCCAATTTTAATACTAAATTAGGTATAAGCAAAAAAGAGTCAGAGAATCTTGTTGATCCTGAAAAAAATTTATCCAGGTATATGGGAACAAAAATTAAAAGTCCAGAAGCAGATTTTCATTTTGAATCTATGGATGTTTTATATTTTGGGAATGATAAACTTGAAATAATTTATTGCCCTGGACACAGTCAGGGGAGTATTGCATTTTATAATGATAAAAATGACTTATTATTTAGCGGAGATACAATTTTTAAAAATGGAGTTGGAAGAACTGATCTACCTGGAGGAAACAAAGATGAATTAGTAGATTCAATTAACAAATTAGTTGAATTACCAGATAAGACTATTGTTTTACCTGGACATGGTCCAGAAACTACTATAAAAAATTTTAAAAGGTATTATTTAAATGATCAATAGGGGGTTATTATATAAATGTTTAAAGAATTGAGGAAAAATAGTAAAATTGTTGTTTATTTAGTTGTTTTAGCATTTGCTTTGACCGGTGCATTTATGGGTTATGGTGCTTATATGGGAGGCGGGTCAGGCGGTGAACAGCAATCCAGGGATGTAAATGATGCGATCGCTTCAGTCAATGACGAAGAAATTTCAAGACAGCAATATTTTAATATGTTACAAAATTATGCTCAACAGACAGCTCAATTTTCTAGAACTCAAATGTTACCATTTAGATTAAGTATATTAAATTCTCTTATTGAGGAAAAATTATTACAGTTAGAAGCTCAAAACCGGGATATTAATGTAGAAGTTGGAGAAGAGGAAGTTGAAGAGGCAATTAATGATATTTTAGAACAGAACCAGATTGATATGGAAGAATTAGAAGAAATTATGGCTGATCAAGGATTTACAATAGAGGATTTTAGAGACAGTGTAAGAGCTTCAATACAACAACAAAATTTAGTAGAAGCTACTATTGAAGATATTCAGGGTGAAATTGAAGTAGAAGAAGATTTAATTGAAGAAAGGTTTAATGAAGAATATTCTGAAGAAGAAATTGAAGAAATGTCAGATGAAGAAATAGAATCTGCAAAAGAAGAAATTCAAGAAAATGCTTTAACTGAATTAGAAGAGGAAAATTTAGAAGAATGGGTAGAAGAAGCTAGAAATTCTGCTGACATTGAAATCTTTGATCCTGCCTTAAAGGGAATGAGCTATTATCAGAATGATGATTATGAAAATGCTAGAGAGAGTTTTAATGAAGCATTAGAGATACAAAATGATCCAGCTTTATATATATATTTAGCTGAGAGTTATTTTTATGATGATGACTTTGATAATGCAGTTGAAACAATGGAAGATGCAATGGAAGAGCATCCTGAAAACTGGGAAGTTGCTTTTCATTTTGGAGAACTATATAGAGAAGAAGGTGAGGTTGAAGAAGCTACTGAAAAATATGACCTTGCATCAGATTATGCAGAAGGAAATTTAATGGCAAGGTATCAATTGAATCTTGCTTTTAATGAATTAGGGGATGAAGAGAGAGCTTCAAGAGAAATGGATAAATTTATAGAATTACAGCAGGAGATGCAGGATATGGGCAACGAAGAGAATTTGCCATCTGCAGATGAGGATGTTGAAGAATTAGAAACTGAGGAACTTGAAGAACTAGAAGCGGAAGATCTGGAAGATGAGGAAGAACTCGATTCAGAAGTAGAAATAGATGATGATTTATAAATTTTAAATTTTGAAAGGGCGGAAATAATTTATGACTATAAATGCTCCCCGGGGGACAAATGACATTTTGCCCCCGGATTCTTTTAGATGGCAATATTTAGAAGAGAAAGCAATAGAAATATGTAGAAAGTATAATTATAAAGAGATTAGAACACCTATATTTGAATCAACTGATTTATTTATTCGAGGAATTGGAGATACAACCGATATAGTAGAAAAAGAGATGTATACTTTTGAAGATAAAGGTGGCAGGAGTATAACTTTAAGACCAGAAGGAACAGCCCCTGTAGTTAGATCTTTTATAGAGAATAAACTATATGGCAAAGCA
Organism: Bacillota bacterium; assembly: GCA_051745425.1. GTDB lineage: Bacteria > Bacillota > Halanaerobiia > Halanaerobiales > Halarsenatibacteraceae > Halonatronomonas. The sequence continues at coordinate 3,414 of JBNJEB010000001.1, read as the reverse complement.
TTGCCTTTTAAGTTTTTTTATTCTGGACCTATGTTTAGATATGAGCGACCTCAGGCTGGCAGGTATAGGCAATTTCATCAGTTTGGAGTTGAAGTTTTAGGTAGTGATAATCCTTTAGTTGATGTTGAGATAATCAAATTAGGGATTGATTTTTTAAAAGAAGTTGGATTATCTGAGTTTGTTGTAGAAATTAATTCAGTAGGTTGCAAAGAATGCAGGCCTGATTATTTAGAAAAATTAAAGAATTATTTTAATGATGTTAATCAAGATTTATGTGGTGATTGCAAAAGAAGAATTAAAAAAAATCCTTTAAGGGTTTTAGACTGTAAAGTTGAGAGCTGTCAGGAGATTATTAGTGATGCTCCTGAGATAACTGATAATCTATGTGAGAAATGTGAAGATGATTTTGAAGAAGTCAAAAATGGATTGAGTAGTTTAATGATTGAGTATAGAGAGGTTCCAACTTTGGTTAGAGGTTTAGATTATTATACAAATACAGCTTTTGAGATAAAATCAGATGAACTTGGTTCTCAGGACGCAATTTTTGCAGGAGGACGTTATAACGGTTTAGTTGAGGAAATTGGAGATAGAAATATTCCAGGGGTTGGTTTTGCTTTAGGTCTTGAGCGCTTAGAAATCTTATTAGAAGATCAAGATCTTGATTTAGAGTCTGGAATTGATATTTATATTGTAACTATTGGTGAAAAAGCAGAAAAAACAGGTTTTAAATATTTAGATAAACTAAGAGAGGCCGGGATTTCAGCTGATAAAGATTACTTTGGTAGGAGCGTAAAAAGTCAGATGAAAGATGCTGATAGAAAAAATAGTAATTATACAATTATTTTAGGTACAGAAGAGCTAGAATCCGGTCAGGCCACCTTAAGAAATATGAGAACTGGAGAAGAAGTTTCTGTTTTATTAAGTGAGTTAACAAAAAAAGTAAAGAGTTTATTAGATAACTAGTATATGTTAGGAGTGACAAGATGGAATCTAATGTAATTGACAAATCAAGAAGTAATAAAAATATTGAAATAAATAAAAATTTTATAGGAGAAAAATTAGTTATTTGTGGTTGGGTGCAGAAAAGAAGAGATCATGGTTCATTAATATTCTTAGATATTAGAGATAGAAGTGGGATAGTCCAGGTTGTATTTGACCAATCAATTTCTAAGACTGCTTTTGAAATTGCTGATAATTTAAGGTCAGAATATGTGGTTAAAATAGAGGGTAAAGTTAGGGCGAGACCTGATGATAATATTAATCCAGAAATGGCTACAGGTGAAATTGAACTAGAGGGCTATGAAATTCAAATCCTGGCTGAATCTGAAACTCCACCTTTTTTAATTGAAGATAATGCAGATGTTGGTGAAGATTTAAGGTTGGAATATCGATACTTAGATTTAAGAAGACCTGAGATGAGAGATGCCTTAAAGATAAAGCACTTTGTGATGCAGAAGACCAGGCAGTTTTTAACTGAAAGAGGTTATTGGGAAATTGAAACACCAATATTAACCAGAAGTACTCCTGAAGGTGCAAGGGATTATCTAGTTCCAAGCAGGGTTAATAAAGGTAAATTTTATGCATTACCTCAGTCTCCTCAGTTATTTAAACAACTATTAATGTCTTCAGGAGTTGAACAGTATTTTCAGATTGCCAGGTGTTTTAGAGATGAGGATTTAAGAGCTAACAGACAGCCTGAATTTACTCAAATAGATATTGAAATGTCATTTTTTGAACAGGATAAATTCATGTCAGAGATGGAAGAACTGGTGAGAGATATTTTTGCTGTTGGCGATATTGAAGTTGATTTGAATTTTGAAAGACTTACTTATAAAGAAGCTATGGATAATTATGGAAGTGACAGTCCTGATACTAGATTCGGAATGAAGATAAAAGATTTATCTGAGATATTTACCGAGAGTAAGTTTAACGTATTTAGGAATATTGTAAATAGTGGCGGAACAGTAAGAGGTCTTAAAGTATCTGATGGAGCAGATTTCAGTAGAGGTCAGATAGATAAATTAGAGGATGTTGTTAAGACATATGGTGCAAAGGGTTTGGCCTGGTTTGCATTTACTGAAGAAGAAGTAAAATCACCAATTGCTAAGTTTTTATCTGATGAAGAGATAAATAATTTGAAAGAAAAATTGGCTGTTGAAAAAAATGATCTGGCTTTACTAGTTGCAGCTGACTATAAAACATCAGTTACTTCACTTGGACAATTAAGACTCCATTTAGGAGAGAAACTTAACTTAATTCCTAAGAATAAATATGACTTTTTATGGGTGGTAGATTTTCCTTTGTTTCATTACAATGATGAAGAGGAAAGACTTGAATCAGAACATCATCCATTTACAGCTCCAAAAGTCGAAGATATTGATCTCTTAGATTCAGAGCCTTTGAAAGTGAGAGCTGCAGCTTATGATATGGTTTTAAATGGTGAAGAGATTGGGGGAGGAAGTAGAAGAATACATAGACGGGACCTCCAGGAAAAAATATTTAGGTTATTAAATATTTCTGAAAAAGAAGCTGATGAAAAGTTTGGATTTTTACTAAAAGCCTTGACTTATGGTACTCCTCCACATGGTGGTGTAGCATTTGGGTTGGATAGAATAATAATGATTTTAGCTGGTAAGAATTCGATAAGGGATGTAATAGCATTTCCTAAGAATCAAAAAGCTGGTTCATTACTAACTAAAGCTCCAGGGGAAGTAAGTAAAGCTCAACTCGATGAACTGAATATTAAATTAGATATATAATACCTTCATATATCTTGCATTTGTAGTATTTATGTGGTATTATAATTAAAGGAATATATGGTTCTGCCATGTGCGTGATGGTAAAAATTTTGACCAACACTAACACACAGGGAGCCTGGACTCTATTCGTGGCGTAAATGCCTTTAATGGACTTATAAATCGAGTAGGAGGGCACCCACCTGGCAGACAGGGATCAAAATTTAAAATCCACACGGCATGGCGGAACTTTATTTCTACTGATTGGTGACTCCAATCAGTTTTTTTATTTATTTATAAATTTATATGCGAATACTTTGCATAAAAGAATGCTATTTGGTATTATAAAGTCAGGTGAAAAAAATGAATAAAAATAATTTAAGAAATGAATTTATGAGTAAAAGAGAAAATTTAAAAAACAAAATAATTATTGATAAGAGTAAAAGGATCATTAGTAATTTTTTAAGAACTGATTTTTATAAGAAGAATAATAAAATTTTTATATATGTTTCTTATAAGAATGAAGTAAAAACTCATGATTTAATTAAAAAGATGCTTAAGGATAAAAAAGAGGTATATGTTCCAAATCCAAATCCTGAAACAAAGGAGATGGAAGCGGTTTTAATTAAAGAATTTGATGACTTAACTGAAGGAAATTACGGAATTTTAGAGCCTATTA